>JALTHV010000410.1 GCA_027004315.1 Deltaproteobacteria bacterium | reverse complement strand
GGCATGACCTATAGAGTCCCCATAAACTCGCATCCTGGCACTATGGTGACAGTGAATGTGGGCGGTGCACTGATTCCCATATTCCTTTCCATCTATCTGATGTTGAAGTGGCAGATCTTTATTGAACCCTTGTTTGGTGTAGCCATAGTTTCAGCTATATCTTATCGTCTAGCCAGGTCTGTACGAGGAGTTGGTATTGCCTTACCCATGTTTATCCCGCCACTCCTTGCCGCTCTAGTAGCCATCTTGATTTCCAGTAGTGAATATACCCCTGCTGTGGCATATATTTCAGGGACCTTGGGGACATTGATAGGGGCAGATCTCCTGCACCTCAAAGACATCAGTCGAATAGATGCACCTGTAGTATCTATCGGTGGGGCAGGGACATTTGATGGAATCTTTCTGACCGGGATTATTGCAGTGCTTCTGGCCTAATGGAGATGGAACTGATGCTGAGACCTGTATATTACAACAGTAACGAAGGGAAAAAGCGAGTAGATTCCCTGATCCACCGCCAATTTGATATCTCCTCCCAGCATGAAACCAAGGTAAGAGAGATACTCGAAGCAGTAAAAAACAGGGGAGACGAGGCCGTAATTCAATACACCAGGCAGTTTGACGCCCCTGATCTCGAGATTCAGGACATGGCAGTCTCCAGACAGGAGTTGAAGCACGCCTACTCAGGTGTAGAGAAGGGCTTTATTTCAAGCCTCAAAAAGGCAATCTCGCATATAGAGGAATTTCACAGGCATGAGGTGCCAAGGTCATGGATCATGACCAGGGATAATGGCGCTATCCTTGGACAGATAGTACGGCCTGTAGATGCTGCAGGCCTGTATGTACCAGGGGGAAAGGGAGGCAAGACCCCCTTGGTATCCTCTGTCCTCATGAATGCAATCCCTGCCAGGATAGCCGGGGTCAAAAGGATTGTGCTCACCACGCCTCCGGATAGACAGGGAGTCATAGATCCCCACTTACTGGTAGCGGCCTCAGAGGTAGGGATAGAGGAAATCTATAAGATGGGGAGCGCCTGGGCCATTGGGGCCCTGGCCTTTGGGACAGAGACAGTGGCCCCGGTAGACATAATAGTAGGGCCGGGAAATATCTATGTGGCCCTGGCCAAGAAGATGGTAACAGGCACTGTGGGGATAGACATGGTGGCAGGGCCCAGCGAGGTACTCATCATAGCCGATGAAGGGGCATTACCTGAGTATGTGGCTGCCGATCTGCTTGCACAGGCAGAGCACGATTCCATGGCAACGGCCGTGCTCATAACTACCTCGGCAGGGCTTGCAGGAGAAGTAAGCGGGGAATTAGACCGCCAGGTCAAAAGACTGGAGAGGCACGAGATGGCAACCAGGTCCCTGGAGACAAATGGCCTGTTGCTGGTGGTCGATGACCTTGAGACCGCGACTGAGATCGCAAACAGAATCGGACCAGAGCACCTGGAGCTGTTGGTATCAGATCCCTGGGCACTGGTCCCAAAGATCCGCCACGCAGGGGCCATCTTCATGGGCAGCGTCACACCTGAGCCGATAGGGGATTACATTGCCGGGCCTAACCACGTACTCCCCACCATGGGCACTGCCCGGTTCTCTTCTGCCCTTGGGGTAGAGAACTTCCTCAAGTATTCAAGTGTGATTTCCTATAGCCATGAGGCCTTCCGGGAAGATGCAGATGACGTGATCCGTCTGGCAGAGATAGAGGGCCTTACCGCACATGCCCAGTCTATCAAGGTGCGTCATTAGTCCAGTAATTCACGAGCAGATATCTGTCCCGGGCCGCCCTTTGCCTCCCAAATGAATCTC
>JALTHV010000409.1 GCA_027004315.1 Deltaproteobacteria bacterium | reverse complement strand
TTTCAGCGTCTCCTTGAAGGAGAGCTTGAGCTCATTAAAGCTCTGGTCTTTTCTGACCGGCTGCTTGACCGAGATAATCAGCAGGAAGTCCCTGACAGGAGTCCCCAGGGTATGAGGCAGTCCCTGCTTACCCTGTTCCAGGAAGTCCACGAACCTGTCGATGGTCTCTTTCAGGAGCGGATTCTCTGCGGTCCTTACCTTTAACTGCCTGTATGCCTCGGTGTAGGGCCTGATGTAAGGAAACGCTATCAGGGAGACGGACATCACGGCATCTTTCGGTAGCAGTTCCAGCAGTCCTGCCAGCTCTTTCTCGGTCTTGCTGTTGCTGCTCAGAAACGGCTGACAGAGGAAACAGAATCCGGCAGTATCGTCCTGGTTGTAGTAAATCCCTTTCTTGTCGTCATACGCCATGTAGGGAAGATATTTTGAGAACTTATTCCTGTTCCCCCACCTGGAGATCTCTCTCCTGGTGGGAGTTGCAAAGGGATTTTCGAACATTGAAAACAATGCCTTTCAGCCTCCTGTTGATACCAGAATTCAACCCATACCATTTTTGTGGTAAACCATGGATGCTAATGATACCACTTATCCCATTCCAAACTCTGCCGGATATTCCTAAAAACGGCCCAAAAAAATGCTTTTTTTAGGAAAGATACCATTTAGCCGGAGGTGGTCCTGAGGAAATCTTACGTTTGGATAGAAATGGGAAGGTAGCGAAACCCGCCGCCTTCCCTCAGCTTCTGGCTTCGGTTTCAAGTTATCCTACTTGATTACACAGGCGATATCGTCACCCTTTACCTGAAAGTTCCTCAATTCCGTATCGGTCCCTTTTGTTATAGGGGTATCTATCTTCTCGTTCGGGCCTGCGGAAATGACTACTGCCACATAGTGTTTACCGGTTGAGCCATCATCATTGCTAGGGGCAAGAGCCCAGGCGTTGACTATATACTTATTGCCCCAGGGATCCTTGGAAACCGCGGCTCTACCGCCTTTATTATTCCCGCTGTTAGGACCATGAATATAAGGGCCTCTCCACGCTGTGGTGCTATTCGATGCTTCATCAGGGTAAGCATTAGAAATAGTTCCGCCCGGCATGTTATACACCAGTTGATCGTCTATCGTGTCATTGTTGCTGAGGGTTATGCCTCCTGGCATCTCACCATCCTTGCTGACCAGATAGCTGTAATGGCCACTGCCATCTGTACATGCGGTCCCCTTCTTCCAAATCGGCCATTCACCGGTGTCCGCATTGAACTGGCTGATGGCAGATGCAATGAGAGCCACGTCATCTTTTGCCCTTGCAATCTTTGCGTCCTTGAGCTGGGTGCTGGCAACCGGCACCAGGGCCGATACCAGGATCATGATAATGCCCAGGGAAAGCACAACTTCCAGAAAGCTGAAGCCTCCCTCATTTCCTAAACGTCTCATTTTTTTCTCTTTCTTCCTCCTTACATTTTGTTATAGATCAATGAAGCCGAAGCCAGACTGTCATTCGACTCACCAATCAAACTCAGCAATTATAACATACGGGCAAGGGGAAAATTGCGCTCAGATTCCTAAAAACGGCCCAAAAAAAAGCCATTTTTCTACAGCTTCCCGGAGAGGATAAAAAAAATCCCCGCCATAAAGACGGGGATCGGAGAGGGGCTATGGGGATGCTGATCAGGCCACCATGGACTGAAACGCCCGGCCGGCCTTAAACCTGTCAGGCCAACAGTTTAGCCTTCTGAACAAGGAATTCCTTCTCTGTCAGGACACCCTTATTTTTTAACGCAGCCAGCCTCTCTAATTGTGACGCCAGGTCTGGAT
>JALTHV010000408.1 GCA_027004315.1 Deltaproteobacteria bacterium | reverse complement strand
TAATGGTCTTTATGCTTGGGCTCGTCTCGGAACAGATTACCCAGATGCGCTACGATAGGATAGACTAGCAGACGATTCCCTGTACATTAGCTTGTTCCATGAAGACACAATCTTTACCTGGGATGATCACCATCTCCTTATTGTAACTGTTCACATTCCCCCTGGCCAGTGGTAGCCTTTTGAAGGGTTTCAGGAGCATCGCTTGATGCACAAGATCAGGGCACTCTGCCTATTAATCCGCACTGAAACCCTTCAAAATGCTACCGCTGGCCGGGGACGTAGACGGTTGCAACAGGAGGGGGTGTGAACGCTTACTCCTTATTCTCCCCAGCTATAGAAAAGGCAGGCCAAACGTAGTCCTTGAGGCCATGGCCGCGGCCTTGCCCGTATTGGCTACTGATATCGAAGGGACGCGCGAGCTGATACAACAGAGTCAAACCGGTTGGCTGGTGCCTCCGGAGGATATAAATGCGCTCTCAGGCGCACTTGACGATATCATTAGCGGCAGGAGAAATCTTGCGGCAGTCGGCCTTGCCGGCAGGCAGTGGATGCTGAAACAGGGATTGACCTGGAATAATACGGCTAATATGTATAGTCAGTTGTATGTCGATGCCATAGGATATTCAAATAGATATTACTGAAGCCTTCAGGTTCGTGGGAAGATATGAAAATGCATGTAAAGATTGCATTATTATATTGAAAACAGCCTCACGACTGACTATAATTAAAAATTATGGAAGAAAAGAAATCAAAAGATCAGGAACAAGTTGAGACATCAATACCAAGGGATTTTCAGGCCCTGATTGCAGGTATCTTCACTTCAACGAAGTATTTTGATAGCCGTTTTGACTATCTCCAGGTCCAGATAGATGAATTACGTCACAATCAAGAAAACATAAAACTTTCCACTCGAGACTTCAAGCAAGAGGTAGACAAGAACCAGGAGAGTATAAAGCTTCAATTCCGTGATCTGAAGTATGATGTAGACAGGCGTTTTGAGCAGGTAGATAAGCGTTTTGAGCAGATAATACTGTCAATTGACAGGTTGTCTGACAAGCTCGATAATCGAGATAAAAACTAGCGAAATTTTACCATCAGGATGTTTTCCATATCTATTGCCATTTCAATTTTAGGTGCCTTAGGGGCCTTTTTAAAGGTTATAGGAATCTTTTAACAATGCTGGGATGCCGGAGAGAAGTTAGAAGACTCGCTGGAAGAAATCCTCTTCAGCTTCCGGATCATTATTTTCCCTACAATATCAGGAGCAACAAGAAGCAAAGAGGCTGCAAAGTAGAAATTTTCGTTTTTTAAGACTCCCAAATTGTAACTGTTCACATTCCCTCCAGCCAGCGGTAGCCTTTTCAGGGGTTCAGGAGCAGCTTGATGCACAAGATCAGGGCACTCTGCCTATTAATCCACACTGAAACCCTTCAAAATGCTACCGCTGGCCGATTGCAACAGGAGGGGGTATGAACAGTTTCAGTGTTGGGGTAATGGTCTTTATGCTTGGGCTCGTCTCGGAACAGATTACCCAGATGCGCTACGATAGGATAGAGATGGAAAAGTAGATTAAATACCTGGGCCGCACTAAAGTGATTTGTCATGCGCAAGGTCCTCATAATCTCAGTCTCCGGCATTGGCAATACTGTCCTCCAGAGCCCACTCATAGAGGCGATCCTGGCACAATCAGACCTGGAAACGGATATCCTCTTTGGGAATGAGATGATGGCAACGGTCTTCCAGGGACATCCCCAAGTCCATCACAGCTATTTACTGCCCACTAAAAAGAGACATATCTTTCCATGGCTCACAAA
>JALTHV010000407.1 GCA_027004315.1 Deltaproteobacteria bacterium | reverse complement strand
TAGTAAAGTATGAAGTCGAGAGTGCCAGGAATTATCGGCCTTGGCTAAATACAGTGGCATTGCACCAAGTTATTCCTTGATTTAGATCTGGCGGAAAAAAGAGACTCTGTGCCTAAAAAATATCAAAAAAATAGCTCTTATTTGATGCTAGGTGGAGAAGTCTGTACATTATCTAAATGTAACTGTTCACATCCACCTGGCCAGTAGTAGCCTTTTGAAGGATTTTAGGAGCATCGCTTGATGCACAAGATCAGGGCACTCTACCTATTAATCCGCACTGAAACCCTTAAAAAGGCTACTACTGGCCGACGATGTAAACGGTTCAACAGGAGGGCGTGTGAACGGTTACATCTAAATTATGTACCTTGCAAAAAAACAACATAGGCTAAATAAGGCAGTAACTTATTCTCTCCGTGAATCTGTCAGAGATGAATCCGGCAATCTGACGTTCAGAGAACTCTTTAACCTTGGGAGTAACCCCACAGAGTATGTAGAATATATTGATGAACGTATCTTTTATATATCTCCAGAAATCGAGGAACGTCTTGCATCCTTGAAGGTGGAATATGAATATGAAGAGCTTGAAGAGATATTCTGGCCATTCATAGATGACGATATCAGGCGGCTCATTGAAAACTTTGGAGGGATCAGAGGCAGGGGTGCCAGGGCACAAAGGCATGCGATATCTCCTGACGATTTTTGCCTGACCCATCCATTTGACCGACGAAGACTCTATTACCTGAAGTCCCTGCAGATCGATATGGGGAATGCCATAGAGAGGCCTCTTCCAATATATGAGGTCCTTGTTGGCAAGTGTCGTGATGAGATAGAGAACTGCATAGCATTTATGGAAGCAGGACTAAGACCCTGGGATATGAGGGGTTATCTCTATGCAATATTTGATATTGCCTCAAGTTTTGCCCCCAGGCTTAGCAGATTTATTCCTGATGCCCAAGATCAGAGGCAGATGGATAACTATTTTCTTGAGAAGATATGTAGACTCAACAATGACCCGGGATGGCTTGGCCACGGGAACGTTGACTCAGGTGGTGGCCCACTCCATTTCTATCTGCAGAAGTATCTCTTTCTGTATTTTGATGTGTATTACAGCAATAGAATCCAAGAGGGACAGAAGGCTAGAGACCTTGGCGCTGGCGGCAAATGGGAACCTGGCATATCCAGAGTAGACCTAGAGGCCATGGGCCTGTCCGCTGAGAGATTTAGGGAGATGAGTAGACATGATTTGGCTAGCCATTTCAGGAAAAAGGCTATGGAGATGCACCCTGACAAGGGTGGAGATCATGAGACTTTTGTGGCCCTTATCAAGGCCTACGAGGCCCTGGTGGCATACAAAAATGCTGAGGCTTTATAACCTCGCTGTACCCTTCACATTCTCCCCCGGCCAGCGGTAGCCTTTTTCAGGGTTTCAGGAGCATCGCTTGATGCACAAGATCAGGGCACTCTGCTATTAATCCGCACTGAAACCCTGAAAAAGGCTACCGCTGGCCGGGGACGTGAACGGGTACATCTCATTCATGTCGCAGGGCCTCTATGGGATTGAGGCGCGCGGCCTTGCGGGCTGGGAAATAGCCGAAGATCACGCCCACTCCTGCAGAAAACAGGAAGGCGATGGCCACGATGGGGGCATTGAAGACAAAGGGCACCTCTAATGCACTGGCCAGCCACACAGAGGCCGCTATGGCCATAATGACACCCAGGAGGCCTCCAAACGAAGACAGGACAGCGGCCTCTACCAGAAATTGCAGGAGCACATCCCTCTCCAGGGCACCTATGGCCAGGCGGATGCCGATCTCTCTGGTGCGTT
>JALTHV010000406.1:7354-16212 GCA_027004315.1 Deltaproteobacteria bacterium | reverse complement strand
CTATCATTCTCTGGCTATATTGAATAATGCTGTTTTCATAACAAATGACAAAAGGCATATATCAAAGGTGAAGTCATTTGGGCACATCAAAGAATTATCACAATATCAAGGGAAAAGGAAAGGGGTCAGGCATCGAAAATAGAAATTAGCTTGTTTATCTGACTCCTTTGTTTTCTTGGCGTGCTTTGGGGCTAACCGTTCACACCCCTCCTGTTGCAACTCAGTGGCTCTGCCACTAAATGGAGGCAGAGCCTGGGAACGAGAAAAAATCAGAGTCGCAAACTCATTCAAGGACATGGGGCAAGAAATCATTATTTTCACGGTATCGCCATTCCCAGGACTGGACAACGAAGAATGAAAATGCACCTCTGGGGATATTTTACTTTTTTGTCCATATATGTCCTTGTGTGTCCATAGCTAATCAAAAAATGTATTTGGGGATAAAAAAATAGGTACGAGCCACAGAAGGCGAGCTCTCCTTGTAAATTTAGGGCATACCTTTTATATTTCTATTCTATTACTCGGCATTGCTGTCTGTCTTTATACTATAAATATAAGGGGTAATCCACATGCGTGTTTTGGAGTAATTCAGTCAGATTGCCAGGGAGGTATCTTATGTTACAGGTAGAAGATCTCTGGGTTGAAGTCCAGGGCCGCAAGGTCCTCAAGGGGATTAATCTACAGATAGGGAAAGGCGAGACCCACTGTCTATTTGGTAAAAATGGTTCGGGAAAGACTACTTTACTCATGACCTTGATGGGTTTCTCTGATTACAGAGTCAAGTATGGACGCATCATGTTTAAGGGAAAGGACATCACCCGTATGCCAATTAACGAAAGGGCCAAGATGGGACTTGGGATGTCTTTCCAGCGTCCTCCTACCTTAAAAGGAGTGAGACTCAGGGATTTGCTGGCCTTATACGGCAAGGATCCTGATGTAGGGAGTCAATTGGCCGCTGCCTATAACTTTGAACGCTTTTTAAAGAGGGAAGTGAACCTCGGTTTTTCCGGGGGCGAGATCAAGAAATCAGAGTTGCTCCAGCTCCTGGCCCAAGGTCCCGACCTGACCCTTCTTGATGAACCAGAGTCTGGCGTAGATGCAGAAAACCTGAATGTAATACGTGAGATGATCCGCAGGCTGTTACAGAAAGACCTGCCCAGGAACCGTCAGAAGTCTGGTCTGATAATTACCCATACCGGATTCATACTCAATTACGTGACTGCTGACAAAGGTCATGTCATGATGGATGGACAGATGTATTGTCAGGGGAATCCCCTTGATATATTTGAGAGGATCCAGAAACATGGCTATGAGGAATGTGTCAAATGCCATCTTTACGACTGAGATTTACGATATGAATGTAACTGTTCACATTCTCCTGGCCGGAGACATGGACGGTTGCAACGGGGAGATGTGAACGATTACATATGAACAATTTATCTGAGAACTATAACTGCAATGACAAGAAGGGCTCTAGCGACGAAGACCTATTGAAGACCTTCAGACCTGCCTCAGAGGTAGAGGAAACAAAAGATGTAGGGGAATTGGATGAAGAAGAAATCAAAAGGCTCAAGCAGTCCGGGATTGATCTCTCCGGTTCGGGCAGGGCGGGTTCCTTTATGCAGACAAACTGCACTGTCCAGAGGTCTGATTGCCATACCCAGGGCATAGAACTGCTACCCATCACAGAGGCACTCAAAAAATATGATGGACTCAAGGACTACTGGTGGAAACTGATTCCCACAGGGAAGGATGCCTTTACCAGGGAAGCCGATCAGGGGCTCGACAATGGTTACTTCATGCACGCCCTCCCTGGTGAAAAGATCGTCTATCCCGTCCAGGCCGGTCTCTATATCAGAAACGAAAATGTGGCCCAGCGCGTCCATAACATAGTGATAGCAGAGGAAGGTTCAGAGCTCCATGTCATTACTGGCTGTGCCACCCATCCCCACCTGACATCAGGATTACATATAGGGGTATCGGAATTCTATGTCAAAAAAGGGGCAAAGCTGGTCTTTACCATGATCCATAACTGGGGTGAGAACGTCTACGCAAGGCCCCGAACAGGCGTCAGGGTAGAGGAAGGAGGTACCTTTCTCTCCAACTATATATCCCTTAAGGGGGTCAAGTCTATCCAGATGTTTCCATCCGCTATACTTGCCGGTCCCAATGCCCTTGCCCGTTTCAACTCGGTCATCGTGGCCCCTGATGGCTCGGATATAGATACAGGTGCCAAGGTCATACTTGAGGCCCCTGGGACCAGGTCAGAGATAATATCAAGGACTATATCCTATGGCGGCCACGTGGTGGCAAGGGGACATCTTATAGGCCTTGCCCCTAACATAAAGGCACACCTTGAATGCCAGGGCCTGATATTGGCAGACCATGGCATGATTCACTCTATCCCGGAGTTGGAGGCACATGTGGCAGATGTAGATATGTCCCACGAGGCAGCTATAGGCAGGATTGCCCAGGAAGAGATAGAGTACCTCATGGCCCGGGGCCTCAGTGAAGAGGATGCCACATCCACTATAGTTAGAGGCTTTCTGGATGTAAGGATAGACGGCCTGCCTCCAGATCTGGATAAAGAGTTGCAGGCAGTTGTGAGGGAGAGTCAAAGGGGAATATAGAGGTAACTTTTCAATAAGTTGGGGCATCATTTTTGGTAACCGATCATATTCCCCCGGCCAGCGGTAGCTTTTTTCAGGGTTTCAGGAGCATCGCTTGATGCACAAGATCAGGGCACTCTGCCCATTAATCCGCACTGAAACCCTGAAAAAAGCTACCGCTGGCCGGAGACGCGAACGGTTACGCCAGAACTTATTGAGAAGTTACATATAGAGTAACCGATCATATTCCCCCCGGGGGACGTGGACACTTAGGATATAGAAGGGATAAAGACCAATGAAGATAGCCCTGGCACAGTTTAATCCCACTATAGGGGACTTTAACTATAATATAGCCCAAATAGTCTCTCTTTCCCATAAGGCCATAGAGGCAGGGTGTGATCTGGTGGTATTCCCTGAACTTGCGGTATGCGGCTATCCCCCGCTGGACCTGCTGGAACGCAGAGAGTTTATAGAAGACAGCCTGCAGGCCGTGGATCGTCTGATATCCAAGGTGCGAGGGATTGCCGTGCTGTGTGGCTGTGTGTCACGAAACACGAGTGGAGTTGGGAAACCCATACACAATACGGCTATCCTGTTTGAAGACGGTAAGGTCCTGGCCAGGGTATATAAGCGGCTCCTCCCCAGCTATGACATTTTTGATGAGACCAGATATTTTGAGCCAGGCACCAAGAGTGTGCCAGTCCCCTTCAAAGGGCTTCTCGTCGGTATTACTATATGCGAGGACATCTGGAGCGATGCAGACCTCTTTCCTGAACACAACTATCCAGTAAACCCCGTAGATGAATTGGCAAGACAGGGGACAGATGTCTTCATTACCATAAATGCATCTCCATTTGATACAGAAAAGGCCAGCCATCGCTATCATATCCTGAGACACCATGCCACCAAATATCACAGGCCTTTTCTCTATGGCAATGCAGTGGGAGGTCAGGACTGTGTGATATTTGATGGAGCCAGCATGGCCGTTGATCCTGCAGGGAGGCTGATTGCCCAGGCAAAAGACTTTGCAGAGGATCTGGTGACGATCGATACGGACACCATGCAGGGTGAAAGGCACCCGGTCTCTGCCTTGAGGGAAGAGGCCGTGGTCAAGGCCCTGAAGCTGGGTCTGAAGGACTATGCAGCCAGATGTGGTCTTGACAGAGTGGTGTTGGGCCTCAGCGGTGGGGTAGACTCTTCTGTAACTGCCGTTATTGCTGCACAGAGCCTGGGGTCAGAAAATGTCCTGGGAGTCCTCATGCCGTCTCCCTATACCTCAAGGCAGAGTATAGACGATGCAGAGGCCCTGGCACGGAATCTGGGAATCGAGGCAGTTACACTCCCCATATCCAATATTTTTGATGTGTATCTGGAGATCCTCAAAGAGGTCTTTTCCAAAAGAGGGCCGGATGTCACAGAAGAGAATATACAGGCCAGGATCCGTGGCAATCTGCTCATGGCCATATCTAACAAGTTTGGCTACCTGGTACTCTCTACGGGTAATAAGACAGAACTGGCAGTTGGGTACTGTACCCTCTATGGGGA
The DNA here is from genome assembly GCA_027004315.1 of Deltaproteobacteria bacterium. GTDB lineage: Bacteria > Desulfobacterota > Dissulfuribacteria > Dissulfuribacterales > UBA3076 > JALTHG01. Next base: position 12,058 of record JALTHV010000406.1, on the reverse strand, counting down.
TTTGAGTGGGGGCTTTGCCCTTATCTCGGACCTGCCCAAGACCATGGTCTATGAGGTGGCCAGGTATCTCAATGCGGAGAGGAAACTGATCCCTGAGCAGGTCTTGACAAAGGCCCCATCGGCAGAGCTGAAGCCTGGGCAGAAAGACCAGGACTATCTTCCACCTTATGACCTCCTGGACTCTATACTAAAGAGGTATCTGGAGCAGAATATAGCGCCTGAGCAGATAATCGCAGAGGGTTTTGACCCGGAGATAGTCTACAGGACTGTACATATGGTAGATCGCAGTGAATATAAACGTCATCAGGCCCCTCTGGGGCCACGGGTTACTAGCAGGGCGTTTGGGTATGGTCGCAGGTACCCAATTGCACATGGCTATCAGAAGGAATGAATTGCCTTGAAAAAAGGGGTCTTTATATCAGATATCCTGCCTGGAACGGGTGTGGAAGGCCTTTTTTGTGTCGGATCTAAACGGATGCTCGAGACGAGGAACGGGGATCCATACCTGGCCATTACCCTCACTGACCGAACCGGTGAAATCGAGGGCCGAGTCTGGAATAGGGCCAGAGAGCTTGACTCTGTCTTTGCTCAAAAAGACTATGTCCGGATAAAGGGAGAGGCCCAGAAATTCAGAGATTCCATCCAGTTAAAGATCACTCATCTGGAACCAGTGGGGGATGAAGAGGTAGATTCAGGCCTCTTCTTACCGGTTACGCAGGCAGATACAGAGAAGCTCTGGTCAGAGTTTAATGGATACATAAAAGGGATCAGGTCTCGTGTTCTTAGCTCCCTATTAAATGCAATATTCAGAGATCAGAGAATCAGCAAGGCCTTCAAGCTGGCACCGGCAGGGAAAAAGATGCACCATGCATATATTGGTGGGCTATTAGAGCATAGTGTCTCAGTGACAAGAATGGCAGATTCTGTCTGCAGGCTCTATCCGGGGCTTGACCGGGACCTGCTTGTGTCAGGTGCCTTGATCCACGATATAGGGAAGATAGACGAGTTCAGCTATTCCCGGCCACCAATAGACTATACAGACACGGGCAGGCTCTTGGGTCACGTTGTCTTGGGGGCCTCTATTATAGATAGTTTTATAGCAAGACTTGATATAGAGGCCTCGTCTTCGCAGATAATTACCCTGAAGCACTTGGTACTCAGCCATCATGGCCAGAAGGAGTTTGGTGCACCTGTACTCCCCATGATAGAGGAGGCCGTGGTGCTCAACATGATAGATGACCTGGATGCCAAGCTGAACTATCTGGAGAGGCTGAAGAGAGATATCCATGGGACAGGTTATGGCTGGACTGACTACCAGAGACTATTTGAACGTTATTTTTACCTCCAGGGCCTGGAGGATGTAAAAAAAGACGGGGATGGGGTGGCGGGAAATACCAGGGTAAAGAAACGGCCGGATCTACAGCCCAGCCTGTGGTCCGGAAGGAAGATGGAGTGAGCGGGATTGAACAGAGGGGTACTGCCTGGGATATCAGGCCAGGAAAGGGTCATTCGCATCTTCGGGCGTGTCTTAAAAAAAGGTTTTTTGGCCCACGCCTATCTCTTACTGGGTCCCCCTGGAGAGGCCAAGGCCCTGGCCCTTTCCATTGCAAAGCTGCTCCTGTGTGAATCCCCCGACCTCAAGGGAGCAATCCCCAGGCCCTGTGGCAGTTGTAGAGGATGCACCAAATTTGAACATCAGGTACACCCTGACCTTGAAGTCCTGGAGCCGCAGGGGACGATGATCAAGATAGACCAGATCCGGAACCTGCAAAAGGCCTTGGCATTTGCCCCTCTGGAGGCCCCACGCAGGGTATGTCTCATATTTGAGGCCCATAAGATAAATCCTTCGGCAGCAAATGCCTTTTTGAAGACCCTGGAAGAACCCCCCAGGGGGACACACCTGATTCTCACTGCTACCTCGATCAAGGTCCTTCTGCCTACCATTGTCTCCCGTTGTCAGGTAATACACTGTAGCCATTTGCGATCCAGTGCCCTTATGGAGATCATAAGGAGTGAGGGACTTTGTCCCCCTGGATCAGAACGGTTTCTTGCCTGCCTTTCAGAAGGCAGTATTTCAAGGGCCAGAGACCTGGCAGAACAAGATGTCCTATCAACGCGGGAGAGGCTGTTTCAATTTTTGAATGCCAAAAAAGAAAGGGCAATTCCTATGCTGTTTCTCCTGTCAAAACAGATGGCAGGTGACCGAGAGAGTGTCCTCATCGTTGTGCAGATGATTCGCACCGTCCTCAGGGATCTGATAGTGTTTAAAGGGGGATTCTGTGAAGCAAGCAGGGGAGAATCAAAGGACTGTCTTGCTCAGGCAGTTGTCAATCCTGATTATCAAGGTCCCCTGGAGGAACTCTCGCATCTCTTTGGCCTCCATAGCCTGATCGATTATGGTCAATGGCTTGATAGGGCGGAGTGGTTGCTGGATCGTAATGTAAGCAGAGAATTCCTGCTGGAGTCTGCCCTCATTTTCTGGATAAGAAAACGCAAAAAATGGGCCCCAGAGTCTAATTAAGGAGTAACTTCTCAATAAGTTCTGGCAACTTCGACGTAACTGTTCACATTCCCCCGGCCAGTGGTAGCATTTTGAAGGCTTTCAGTGCAGATTAATAGGCAGAGTCTCCTGATCCTGTGCATCAAGCTGCTCCTGAAACCCTGGAAAAGGCTACCGCTGGCAGGGACGTGAACGGTTACATAAAAAGAAATAATATGCCCAATAAGTCTCTTACAGAAAGATGGAGGGATAGGAGCGTCAGCTTTGTCCTCGCCTACCTGGGCGCACTTTTAGTGGTATCGGGTCTGCTGATGTATATCCCGCTGATACCTTACTGGATCTATGATCAGGGCATTGCAGGTATCTCATGTATGGTATTCATTCTGCCTGCTACGGTATCAATTATAATAGGTGTCATCCTTCATAGACATATGCCCCTTCGCGCCCCAACACTCCGGGAGGCAATGCTTATTACAGCTCTTGGATGGATAATAGTAGGGATATCAGGGGGCATTCCTTATATGCTCGGCCTGCATAAGACCTTTATTGATTCGTTCTTTGAGTCAGTAAGCGGGTTTACTACAACTGGCATAACGGTGTTCGAGGGTCTTGATTCCATGCCCAGGAGTATCTTATTCTGGAGGGCCTTCACACAGTGGCTTGGAGGTCTGGGGATCCTGAGTTTCTTCCTTGCAGTAAATTTCAGAGGAGGTAGCCTCACGGCAGCGCTTTTTGGGGCTGAAGGCCATAAAATCAATATTGCCAGACCTGTACCGGGTATCTTTCATACCCTCATTATCCTGTGGGCCATCTATATCTTTTTTACAGTGTTATCGTTTCTGCTATTTGTGCTTGGGGGAATGGGCCTGTTTGATGCCCTTGCCCATAGCCTTACCTGTATCTCTACAGGGGGTTTTTCCACTCATGACCAGAGTATTGGATTTTATGCCATCCATCCAGGCTATCACCCAATATTTTTAGAATATGTAACTATTGGGATAATGCTTGCAGGAGGCACAAATTTTCTTATTCATTACAAGATATTTACTGGTAACATAAGAGCCGTTGTAAACGATTTCGAAATGAAATGGTACTGGGGCATCCTAGGGACTTTTGTGGGACTGATTCTATTGGATCACTTTACCCATGCCTCACCAGAGCTCCACAACAATCTGAGAGAGATTCATAAGGCATTCAGGGTAATTCTTTTCCAGGTCTCATCCCTGTTGAGCAGTACTGGCTATGCCACTGCAGATATCAACAGCGCCTACTTCCCCCCTATGAGTAAGCAGATATTTATAGTATTGATGATTATTGGTGGATGCGTCGGTTCCACTGCAGGGGGGATAAAGATATTGCGATTTGCAGTGTTGATGCGAATATTTAAGACGCAGATCTTGAGGATTAATGCCCCAGCTAAGGCAGTCTTACCTGTAATAGTTCACCATGAAGTACTTTCAGGCAATGAAATAGAACGAATTTCTGCACTATTCTGCACATGGATTATGTTATTGGCAGTTGGTGCCGGAATCACTGCCTTTTTCTCAGATCTCAATGCCCTTCAGGCCTTTTCCGGCATGGCTTCTGCATTAGGTAACATGGGGCCATTTTATTTTTCCGTGGGAAAGATGGCATCAATGAGCTGGGTAATAAAGATCACATATATCGCGGGTATGCTTGCCGGAAGGCTTGAAATTATCCCTCTGGCCATACTCTTTACAGGGTCTTCATGGCATAGGCCCTAGGAAGGGGAATATGTATATTGTAATTGCAGGAGGAGGCACATACGGAAAGACAATCGCCTCTGAACTTATGGAACATAGACATGATGTAGTGGTTATAGAGACAGATCCAGAGGTATGCGAATATCTATATGCCAAGCTCGGCCTATTGACTGTGCGAGGGACGGCTACGGACATCGATGTGCTCATAGGTAGCGGCATTCAAAAGGCCGATGTAGCTATTGCTACTCTTCCCAGGGATACGGTGAATCTCAGCTTTGCCCTCCTGGCTCACAGCGCAGACGTACCCAAAATAATGGTAAAGATGCACGATCCTGTATATGAGAAGGCATACCGTATGGCAGGTGCCACCACCATATGCGACATGAATTCCATGTTCAGACACAAAATCATGACCGAACTTGAAAGCCCCAATATAAAGGTCATCGGTTCCCTTGAAAAGGGCCAGGCCCAGCTTATAAC
>JALTHV010000406.1:0-7254 GCA_027004315.1 Deltaproteobacteria bacterium | reverse complement strand
TCATACCTTATCCCGTATCTTCTTCACGGCTGCAACAAGCACGTCTCTCCTGCTGGGCGCCTTGACGCTTTCCCATGTCCTCTTGTGAGGAGCACATTTTCTAAAAAGTAGTTCTATATCCTTCTTTTTTCCCAAATAATAGACATTGGGGCCGATATCGACCTCTTTTGAGGTCAAGGATTTTGCGCCCTTTTTATGTACCAGTTTGTGTACTTCTGAGTCCTTATCTGTGATATCCCCAAAGATACGGGCATCAACAGGACAGGTCTTGACACAGGCAGGGACCTCCCCACGCTCCAGGCGTTCTATGCAGAAGGTACATTTGTCGGCCTTGGGTTCATCAAGGGTATCATCAAGATACCTTGCTCCATAAGGACAGGCATCGACACAGGCCCCACATCCAAGACAACGATCCTTGTCGATCAGTACGAGACCATTAATGGGATTTTTATAGGTGGCCTTGGCGGCCATCTTTATGGTCTTGCCGGTCTTGGGATCACGGAATTCCTTTTCTATCGGTTCTGTTGGACAGACCTCAACACAGACAGGGTGGTCGCAGTGGTTACACATGGCAGGAAAGAAGGTATAGGAAAGGCCTTCTGATGTCTCTTCCGGTCCAAGGTCCTCTACCCAATTACGGTGGTAGGGTACCGGGACATTCCACTCTGCCCTGCAGGCCAGGGCACAGGCATGGCAGCCGACACAGCGATTCAGATCTATGACCATAGCGTATTGACTCATCTCTTACCTCCTAAACCTTCTTTATCTCAAAACGCGGGATTTCCGGTGGGACCGGCCTAAGTTCCGGGATATCTAGCGTCTTACCATCCTTTATCAGCTTTACGAAGTCGGTCCTGTGACTAGAGCCGCCAAAGAATGGGTCTTGCACATACCTGGTAATCAGGAATTGGTCACTGACTCCCTGCTTATATGCCTTGGTAAGCAGGGGGGAGCGACTCCCGAAACCATGTGGGAGATAGACCGTATCGGGACGGATTCCAGGTGTCACCTTTACCTTTACAAGATTAGCAGAACGGTATGCGTCCTGATTCACAATGACAACTCTATCTCCATATTTAATACCCATTTTCTTTGCCACCTCTTCATTCAGCCAGAGCATAGGCTCTGGGCACTCATTGTGGAGCCAGAGGTTATTCATTGTCCGGCTAAAGGTGTGGGTTGGGACACGGCCATAGACCAAACGGGCATAACCCTTGGGAGGGGCCAGGATGGGCTCAAACTTGGGGATTGGGTCCATGTCCTCGTCATCAAAGGAGCCAGAGAAGAGCTCTATCTTGCCAGAGTCGGTGTTGACCTTTATGGGTTTATTCGGATCACGATATGGATGACCCTTTAGTCTCACCAGACCTCCCTCTTTATTGAGTTTGGCAAGAGAGAGATCTATATCCTCCAGCTCTTCATCGAGGTACTCCTCCTCGTTTTTACAGTGAAAACAGTCCAGTTTCAGGCGCTTGGCCATCTCCTTGGCGATCCAAAAAGGCGATTTTGCCTCAAATAGGGGCTTTACGACGGGCTGACGCACAGTCACATAGGGTGTCAGGTCATGATTGACGTAGACCTTATCATAACGTTCGAGATAGTTTGCCTCCGGGAGGACGATGTCTGCCCAGGTCGCAGATTCTGTAGGGAGGATCTCTATTGAAAATACAAAATCGAGCTTCCTCAGCGCATCCATGGTCTCATAGGGGTTAGGGATCGTATGCAGGATATTTACACCGCCTATACCCCAAAGCTTTATCGGATAGGGCTTCCCCGTGCGTGTAGCCTTTATAATCTCTGCTGTAGGACTTCCAAAGTAACTGGCGAATGGATAGTTATCCTTGAGAGAGGTATCCGGCTCCTCTACATCTTCCGGTGCATCGCATTCCACACAGTCACTCTCTCCTAAATCAATACTGGTGGGAAAATATATGCCTCCGGGGACAGCAACAGCTCCAAAGAGGGCAGTAAGGATGGCTAGGCAGCGATGACGCTGCACATCTCCGCGACCATACCATGCAGAGTGTCGACCAGAATGGATTGCAATATGGGGCCTTGATGCCGCAAGCATATCAATGGCCTTCTTGATGTCATGGAGCTTTAGGTCACAGATCCTTGCAGCCCACTCCATGCTGTAGCCCTTGACGCCCTCCTTAAGTTCATTAAATCCCTTGCAATTTCGCTGTATGAACTCCTTATCATAGAGATCATTCTGAATGACATAATTGATCCAGGCCAGGAGCAGAGCAGTATCTGTACCAGGCCGGATGGGGAGCCAGATATCGGCCTTGTTCGAAGGGGCAGAAAATCGTGGATCTGCCACAATAAGTTTGGCTCCGTTCTGGAGGCCGGCTATATACTCCCTGACCTGGCCTAGATGGGCATTTTCACCAAGATGCGTACCAAAAAAGAGCATCACTTTGCTATGACTCATATCTACACGTTCAGCTATCTTGTAGCCATAGGTCATCACATAGGCGAGTGATACCGCTCCCATACACTGGAAAAAGGCGGGTTCATTGGTATAGTTTTCCGTTCCCATCCCCTTGAAGATCTGCCGATAAAATCCGGCTGATGCCCCATGATCAAAAAGGGCCAGCGAGCTGGGGCCATACTTTTTTCGGGTCTTCTCCATGTTATAGGCAATCTCATCCAGGGCCTCTTTCCAGGAGATCCTGGCCCATTTTCCCTCCCCTCGTTCACCTACCCGTTTCATTGGGTACTTGAGACGATCGGGATCGTATATAAGCTGGATGCCGGAGTTGCCCCTGGCGCAGACCCTATGGCCATTGGTGGGACTCTTTGGATTGCCCTCGATCTTTACAATTCTTCCATTCTTGACCTTCCCTATTATAGGACAGCGCCAGAAACACATCTCGCATACCGAAGGAACGTCCTTGGCCCCCATACTGCCAGGGAGGCCAGTGGCCACTTTACTCGCTGCTGGCGCAGGAGATGCCAAGACTCCCTTTGGTATCTTCCAGGCCGCCAGAGCTGCTGCTGCTATCCCTGCATTCTCTAAAAAGTGTCTACGGCTCAGCTTCATTCTTAACCTCTCCTTTACTTGTCGTTATACTGCCTGTTGTTTGTCGATGACTGTCTAGACTCCCTTGCCTCGGTTGTTGTGAAAAAATCGACCAGGTCTACAGTCATTACATAAAAAGGATATGGCCTTACCCTGTCAAAACGGGTACGAAATGCCTCAAACCATGGCCGGAAATGATGCTGCAAAAAGTCCTGTTCCACATCCCAAGCCCCTTTAGTTGCAAGGTGAGACAGAAATGCCAGTTCGTATGTGAGGTGATCAGCTAGCTCAGCCCCACAATCTGGATAGAACCCTGCAGACCGATAAAAGGTCTTGGCCTCGACGAGACCACGACCACATAGTGACCTATCACCACAGTAGACAGAGGCATACGGAGGTGCAGGCACCTTTGGAACAGCAGAGATAAAGAGTTGGGTATAGGCCTGAGTTAATTTTGATAAAGATAGATCTGGACAGAGGACAAATGGATCAGGAATAGCCAGGCCCTGTTGGCTGAGTTCACTCAATAAGGACTGTATGATTGAGCGCGCCAGAGGACTTAAGATCTCGTCTGACGGGAAATCGGTAAGGGTATGTAAAAATGCATAGAGATGTGCCAAATTCAATGCAAAGGTATCTTCTTGAGGTATTAGAGACATATCTTCCCGGATTTGACGTGACACTGGTCTATAATTATATCTATAATCTATTGATCAAAAACTCCAGATAACTTCTACCTCAGAATAATCAACATTTCAAGAGGAAGGATATCATCCCCTTACTTGCACCTTCAGGTAGAGGTTACCACGGCCATCTCCTGGTATCTGTCTCCCCATTCCCCTTAAGCGGAGTATAGTTCCTTCTGAGATGCCTGCCGGGATATTTAAGGTAAACGTCCTTTTCCTAAATCCCTCGGCGATATTGATAAGCTTCCGTGTCCCAAAGCTGGCCTCGCGCTCACTGACAGTAATGGTCTCATAGAGATCCGCCCCATTTCCTGTAGCAACAGGATGGATCACCTGTATCCGTGCTGTCGTGTGTTTTCTGGCCAGTTGCTGAAGGCCTCTTTCCCAATCCGTTTGGGGCAGAGACTGAAAGAGCTTCAGAAAAATAATGCCGGATACAAACCCACCAATGTGCGCCCACCAGGCGATGCCGGCAACCTGGGCTGAAGGGGCCGCTGCACTCATAAATTGAAATAGGAACCAGATCCCCAGGAAGACAAATGCCGGTATTTCTATAATAGGGAAAAAGAAAAAGAATGGCAGCAGAGTCAGGACCTTGGCCCTGGGATAGAGTATAAAGTAGGCCCCCATGACACCGGCAATGGCCCCGCTGGCCCCTATAGTGGGGATCTGAGATGACCAATTCAGGGCTATATGTGAAATCCCTGAGGCCAGTCCACACACTATATAAAAGGCAAAATAACGGAAGTGTCCAAGTTGATCTTCTACATTATCACCAAAAATATAGAGAAACCACATATTGCCAAGGAGATGGAGAAACCCGCCGTGTAAAAACATAAAACTAAAGAGGGCAATCACCTGCTGGCCGGTCGTAAAATATGTAGAAATTCCAGGCACGGTATAGCGAGCAGGCACAAGCCCATAGGTATAAATGAACCGGTTTAGGTCTTGCCCCTTTGACAGTTCTATCAAAAAGACGAGGACGTTGAGAGCAATCAGGGCATTGTTGACGACTGGATAGCTCTCTGAGCGGACAGTGTCGCGAATAGGTATCATATCTTGACAGCCTTGATCATTACTTGCTATTTTTACAATTTATTAATAAGTATGAGCTGTTATTGAAGAGACTTGTAACTTCTCAATAAGTTGGGGCATCATTTTTGGTAACCGATCATATTCCCCCCGGCCAGCGGTAGCTTTTTTCAGGGTTTCAGGAGCATCGCTTGATGCACAAGATCGGGGCACTCTGCCCATTAATCCGCGCTGAAACCCTGAAAAAAGCTACCGCTGGCCGGGGACGCGAACGGTTACGCCAGAACTTATTGAGAAGTTACAGAGACTTTAAAATTACCGAATATATAGCTTGCCATCCTTGCAATTGCACGGAAAAGAGTTTATTGAGCAGTTAGAAGAGGTCTAGGGCCTTTAGAGACAGACGGCACAATAACATATCAGGAAACGAAATGGCACTACGTATCGGTTTGTGCTCTGATCTTGGATTCCAATAAAAAAGTATTGAAAAGGAGCAAGAAGAGATGAAATTAAAGAGTGTATTTGAAAATAGTGGAGTAATACCTGTAAGATATACGTGTGATGGCGGAAATATCAGCCCGAAACTGATAATAGAGGATATCCCGAAAGAGGCAAAGACCCTGACAATAATTGCAGAGGACCGTGATGCCCCGATAAGGGTCTGGGTCCATTGGGTCATCTTTAATATCCCGGCAGATGTGAGAGTAATAGAAGAGAATTGTATCCCTGAGGGGAGTATACAGGGGATAAATGACTTTGGAGAAAATAATTATAGGGGGCCCTGCCCTGATCCTGGCAGAGTACACAGATATGAATTTCATCTATATGCTGTAAGTAAGGTCCTCAATATTGAGAGTTGCTCAAAAAAGGCAGATGTAGAGAGAGTGCAGGTAGGGTGTGTCGTAGCGCGCGCACTCTTAGCAGGAGAATATTCAAGGTAACTTCTCAATAAGTTGGGCTTCCATTTGTATGTCCTCAATAGATGTGGGCGTAACCGTTCACACTCCCTTCTGCTGAACTGTTTACGTCGCCGGCCAGCAGTAGCCTTTTGAAGGGGTTCAAGTGCGGATTAATGGGCAGAGTGCCCTGATCTTGTGCATCAGGCTGCTCCTGAACCCCTTCAAAAGGCTACTGCTGGCCGGGGGGATGTGAACAGTTACTCCAAAAGAGATATCCTGTGATCGGTTACGGAACTGGATTAAAACTTGACCTGCCATACGGCCTGTATCCTGTGATCGTCTCCAAGCCTGTTACCTACGACCGGAATCTTTCCCTTCTTGCCTGCGTTTTCGCCATAATCGGTCTTTTCATATACCAATAGCAGCTTATTTCCTTTATATACATTCCAGGCCAGGCCGCCGATATACATATTATAGTTGGCATCCCGGGCGATCTTTTTGTCATTATCCTGATCAAAGTGGTCATATCGAGTAAACAGGGAGAACTTTCTGTCAAAGACAGGGAGTCTCACGCTCCCAAAGAAGGAATAGCCATCGGTCTCTAAGGCATTGCCCCTTGCATCTACCCAGGTACCCTGGGCATTGCCCGTGGTCTGAAAATACTGTGCAGTAAAGATCAGCCATGGATGCTCATAGCTCAGCATACCTAGGTTGACGGTATAGCCAGGGAAGTCTCCATTTGAGGCCCTCCTGTTGCCCTCTCCATGCAGGCCAAAATAGCTGAACTGAAGGCCTGGTATGAGGTCGGGCAGGGGACGCAGTGTAATCCTGCCCTCAAGGACCTTATTATTATTTATTTCTTTATTATGATAACCCGATCCATTATATACCCCGAAGAACCAGGTCCCATAGCGCCCATCATAGTGAGGATCTCCTGTCCTTTCCAGTGCATCTCTCAGTCTGCCACCAAAATTGCCGTGGAGGCTGACTCCAGTATCGGCAGAGTTGAAGACCCCTGCCCTCTCTATGGGCATCTTGCCCTGGCAGCGGTCTGTATTGACAGCCTCTTCAAAGTCCAACCAGGGGATATGTCCCTGCCCGATCTCCGCCTTCATTTCAGTGAAGGGTCCAAGGTTTGGGGGGCTCAGTTCGGCATAGAGATACTTGATACGTGTTGTATAGTCTCCACTACTATCTCGATGTATATCAGTGGTGATCCGTGCCTGCATCCATGGCAGGATCTGTTTTTTTACAGTAAGATAGCCCCTGGTGAGGCTGAATCGGTTAAAGCTGGACCTCCTGCCCTGGGTCTCTGCACTCTGCCCATTTGAATAATCTATATAGGCAAGGCCCCCTATCTTTAATCCCTTTAAGGCCTTGGGTAATTTAGGTAATGATAAATTTTTATCCTGGACCTCCTTCACTATCTCTTTCTTGCGTTGTTTCTCCAGTCCAGCGGCCTCTTTTTTGATCTCTTCTGCCTCCTTTTGTGTAAGGATGCCCTTACGGATCAGGATCTTGATCAGGGGATCTTCTCTGCTGTGATCACTGGCCTGCAGATTTGCCCCCATGCCAAGCAACAGGACCATTGCCATAAAGAGAACAATCAGAT
>JALTHV010000405.1:4820-16234 GCA_027004315.1 Deltaproteobacteria bacterium | reverse complement strand
CATATATTAAAAAAGGGAAGAGTCTCTTTTTCTCCCCCCCGGATGTCTGATTCAGGATATTTTGATCGTGGAGACAGATCCTGTAAAACTTCAGGATGTCTCGAGCACTCTGTCTCTCTGTCATGGATTTTCCATAATGGACCAGTTGTGCGAAGGCCTTTCCTGGATATTCACGCGAGCTTACTTCCCTGAGCGTCCTGATTTCATAAGGATTCCTGACCCAGTAGTTATTAGAAAGAGAAAAGTGGTCACTAAAGACATCCTCAGAGAGACATACCGCCTCATCTAAGACCTTAAGGTGGTTAGTATCAAAATACCTCATCTCCATGATATCACAGGAATCTTATAGAATTTCCAAAAAAAGAATAATAGCCCTATCCCAACATTGATGTCCTCTCAAGAAGTCTTTTTCTCACGCAAAGGCGCAAAACTCGCAAAGGCAATCTATTGTTATTAAAGAAAAATTTTTGCGTCTTGGCGACCTTGCGTGATATTTTTGATTTTTTACGAAGTCATCAACATTACAAAATCAAAATTAGTGTCATTCCCAAGGCATGTCAAGACCTGATGATGTCTATAGTCCAGTCTGTATCCGGCATTGGCAGTAATTTCTCAATAAGTTCTGGCGTAACCGTTCGCGTCTCCGGCCAGCGGTAGCTTTTTTCAGGGTTTCAGTGCGGATTAATGGGCAGAGTGCCCTGATCTTGTGCATCAAGCGATGCTCCTGAAACCCTGAAAAAAGCTACCGCTGGCCGGGGGGAATATGATCGGTTACCAAAAATGATGCCCCAACTTATTGAGAAGTTACCATTGGCAGCCCCCATAACTTGAATTAATTGAGCAATGACCCATTTGGTGGAATATGTCCAAACAATCTTGTTGACTAAGCTGAAATACTATTCCATTATATAAGACTGTGAAAAATATAATGAAACGATTACTTGTCTTTCAGCACATGTCTTGGGAAGGGCCTGGACAACATCTGATACATTCGGCCAAAAGGCTTGGAATAGTCCTTGATATCGTGGAGGTCTGGCATATGCCCATCCCGGACATCAGGTCATATGACGGCCTGCTTGTATTAGGGGGTGGCCCCAATGTAGATCAAGAGGAGGAATATCCCTTTCTGAAGCTCGAAAAAGAGGTAATTCGCCAGGCCATTGAGGCAGATATGCCCTACCTGGGGTTCTGTCTCGGTCATCAGCTTCTTGCAGATGCCCTGGGTGCCAGTGTCGGGGCCAACTTTTGCCGTAGCATAGGATTCGTCCATGGGCAACTCACTAATGATGGCCGCAGACACCCTGTATTTCAGGGCATCCCAAAGGATATTGTCCTCTTCAAGTGGCATAGCCAGGCAGTTCTGCCACCTGTACCTGAACACATCAATGTCCTGGTGACTTCTCCTGAGTGCAGGGTAGAGGCCATTTCCCTAGAAGGGAAACCCTATATCATGGGTCTGCAGTTTGACAGCCATGCTGCCTCAATAGCTGACGCAAAAAAGTGGCTGAAGGGTGACCAGGACTGGCTATCCCGCCCTCCTGGGGTAGATCCTGATAGCATAATAAAGGATGCCCAACTCCATGAGGCCCTTATAGGGCAGCAGTTCGAGGTCTTCTTTAAGAATTATATAGAGTTAATGCCATAGTAATCAGCTATTGATATATTAAGATTCAGCGTGACTTCTCAATAAGCTGGGGTAGATTAGATTTTATGACTATTCACTGGAATCCAGGCATCTTACCCTGATTTGTTGAGAACTTACAACTCAGAAAGTTGAGCTAATATATAAATGGAATCTGCCGAACATTCTGCCTTAGCAAGAAAGATACAGGAATTGACTGTTCTTTACGAAATCAGCCAGCTCCTGGTCTCTATTCCCGATCCCAAAAAGGCGTTGGTCCCTGTTTTGGATATCCTTCATTCTAAAATGGGCATGAAGAGAGGTACTATAACCCTCTTAGATCGTGTTACTCAGGAACTGGATATTATGGCAGCGCACGGATTAACTGACAAAGAAAGGCAAAGGGGACACTATAAGATAGGTGAAGGGATCACTGGGAAGGTAGTAGAGACCGGAGAACCCGTCATTGTCCCGAATATAGGGAAAGAGCCCTTATTTTTGAACCGCACCAAGGCCCGCGGGGATATCCAGAAGAGCAATATTTCCTTTATCTGTGTACCCATCAAAATAGGTTCCCTTACTTATGGAGCACTGAGTGCAGATCGACTCTTTAGTGAGGATATTTCTTTTGAGGAAGACCTGAGACTCTTGACTATTATCGCATCTAATGTTGCACAGGCCATAAAAATCAGCCATATGATGGATGAGGAGAAGGACCGCCTACGTCACGAAAATATATCCCTGAGGGAACAGTTAAGGGAACGCTATAGCTTCTATAATATTGTAGGCAGGAGCAACAAGATGCGAGAGGTCTTTGAGATGATCGATAAGGTCTCAGCAAGTGATGCCACTGTAATCATCAGGGGAGAAAGTGGGACCGGCAAGGAACTCGTGGCCAATGCCATTCATTACAACAGTCTGAGGGCAGAAGGGCCATTTATCAAGGTAAATTGTGCCGCCCTCCCCGAGACCCTGATGGAGAGCGAACTGTTCGGGCACGAGAAAGGGGCCTTTACCGGTGCAATACAGAGAAGGATAGGCAAATTTGAACAGGCCCATGGAGGCACTCTCTTTCTTGATGAGATCGGGACCCTCAACCTCGCTGCGCAGGCCAAGATCTTGAGAGTGCTCCAGGAAAAGGAGTTGGAAAGGGTTGGAGGGACTAATACCATAAAGGTCGATGTCCGTATCATCGCGGCGACCAACAAGCCCCTGGAAAGAGCCTTAGAGGATGGAAGTTTCAGGGAAGACCTCTATTACCGCCTCAACATATTTCCAATCTACCTGCCGTCTCTGCGGGAGAGAAAGACAGATATTCTCCTGTTGGCGGATTTTTTCCTGAATAAGTATAGGAAGAAATACAAAAAGGACGTAAAGAGGATCTCTACCCCTGCCATTGACATGCTTATGTGCTATCACTGGCCTGGAAATGTGCGAGAGCTGGAAAATTGCATGGAAAGGGCCGTGCTTCTATGTAATAACCACGTTATCCACAGCTATAACCTCCCCCTGACCCTTCAGACGGCCGAGGCATCAGAGACAGCCTCTTCCGGCTCGCTTTCTTCTGCCTTGGCTGCCTTTGAAAAAGAATTTATTGTCGAGGCCTTAAAAAATACACGAGGCAATATATCCAAGGCAGCAAAGCTGCTTGATACGTCTGAGAGGATCTTGGGCCTCAGAGTAAAGAAATACCATATCCAGTTTAAACAATACCGTTGAATCCAGATTGTATTGAGAAGAAGGGACTTCATCGCTGCTAGATGGATCTATAGGCGTGCTCCAGATGGTGGAGGAATCAGTTACACTTTTTTCGAAAAAGCGTATGTTATCAAATTGAATACTGATGTCATAACTAAAAATTCAAACTGGAGGAAATACAGAGGGGTAAGAGCATCACCTAATTTTAAATTTCATTGCCAAAATACAAGACTAACAAGGACTCTCAGCAGTGAAGAATGTAAATAAACGACCATGGATGGATGAACGGAAGGGCCTTTTTGTAAAAAATGTGTTGAGGGATTTTCTCCATTCATCTCTTCTTTTTATGGACATTGAGCAAAAATACAGGGAAAGGCATGTCATCGCCTATGAAGATCTGGACAATCTAGTAGGAACACAGGCAGACCAAGGGGTCCTGTGGATGTTAAAGGACAACTGTCACCGCCTCTGGAAAGACATCGATCCAAAGAGCCAACCAGAACCCTTTTTCTTTGACTGGATAATCGGAGCCATGTTCCACGAGGCAATGAAATTAAAGGAAAACGCCTATCTAATAGAGCGTTATCAGCCTGTATACTACCTTGCTACAGCCGCCATGAATATGAGTTCCCGGCAGAAGAGATATCTCCAGTTTTTTGAACAGATACTGGAAGACATCCATCGGGGAATGGACCGACTCAAAGACCTCTTTATGTATGCCGTTGAGCAGATGGAGGCATTGCTCTTGACGGAACGGGACAATTCCCTGCTAGTGCGCTTTATCCTTGAAAAGAAGGCAGAGCTAGGGATTTTGTGGCAAAAAAACGGGGGAATAGATCATATACTTGGTGTCTTGTTTCCTGAAGGCCTTGATAAGGCCTATTCCATTGCAGGGAAGAATTATCTGGAAGGAAGTTGGTATGCAAAGGCCCGTAGGGCTTTTGAAGAGGCCCTCAAGCTAAACCACAATTGCCAGGATGCAAAATCTGGTTTGGAGATCCTAGAAAGGCACCATAAGGAGTGGGAGATATCTAGATAGTATCATAATCCTCTACAAAAAATCCCGGCGTCATTGAGGCAGTAAATCCAGCAACTTCTCAATAAGTTCTGGCGTAACCGTTCGCGTCTCCGGCCAGCGGTAGCTTTTTTCAGGGTTTCAGGAGCATCGCTTGATGCACAAGATCAGGGCACTATGCCTATTAATCCGCACTGAAACCCTGAAAAAAGTTACCGCTGGCCGGGGGAAATATGATCGGTTACATCGAAGTTGCCAAGACTTATTGAGAAGTCACTAAATCCATAAATGGCTGGGGGACTAGGATTCGAACCTAGATAAGCAGATTCAGAGTCTACTGTCCTGCCATTAAACGATCCCCCAGTAATAAAATCTGAAAGACTATATAGAATTTAAAAGAATGATATGACCTTAATATATCAGTAATTCCGGGTCTAGATCAAGAAGACAACCCTCAAAATTCCTATTCAGACATTATATAAAAATTTTAGACTCAAAAGTCAACTCTAATGCAAAGGCAACCGTTCACGTCTTCGGCCAGTGGTAGCATTTTGAAGGGTTTCAGTGCGGATTAATAGGCAGAGTGCCTTGATCTTGTGCATCAAGCGATGCTCCTGAAACCCTTCAAAAGGCTATTACTGGCCGGGGGGGAATGTAGACAGTTACATTCAAGGGCCCACGGGATTTATTTACCTGCTTTTCGGTAGAGTATCCAAGTGAAGCCCCACAACTATTCAATTATAAGGCCTGCATATCCAACTACCCGTGCATAGTCTCCAGTTATATCGCCAGATGTAGCATATCGGACCAGGCGGGCAGAATTTGCCCCCAAGGCCAGAGAGGCTATCAGGGCTACGGTAGTCGGTATCACCCCGCACATCGATATAGCATGATTCCTCACGGTCTCTAAAAGCCCTTGGGGGTCTAGAGCGAGAATTTTATCAATAGCCAAGCGGTCTTTGGCCTGGGCCTGCTGTTGTGGCTCATAATGAGTCATATCAGAGCTGGCAACCAGGAGTACGGGCCTCCCTATCTGTTTCACCGCTTCTGCTATAGAAGAGCCTATCTCCTCACATATAGAAAAAGGGAAGGCCCCACCGAGACACACAGGAACTATGCTCAATCTGGGCTGGCGATACTGGAGAAATGGTATCTGGACCTCCAGCGAGTGCTCATAAATATGGGCCTCTGCATCGTCCTTAAGATAATCAGAGCATCCAACTATCAGGGATGCCAGATCCTCTGAGATAGAGACAGCCCCCATAGGCATGTCCCATGTCCCTTCGGTCATTACCGCTACCGGAGACCCTACACCTGTATGGTTTGGACCTAAAATGACGACAGTTTCGGGCACCTCTACCTGGGCATATGTTGCCCCGGCTACAGCCCCTGAATAGATATATCCAGCATGAGGTGATACAATGGCCTTTGCAGGTCTTGCATCCTTAACAGAACCAATTAACATGCCAAGGTCGTGGTGAAGCCTGGTGGGATTTCCGTCATAAAACTGGTTGGCTACAGCGGGTTGACGTATCATACTAATTATCTCCTTATGCCCTATCTAGAGATCTTCTGGCTTGAATCCAGACTAAAATCCGGAACAATATCTGGTTGGCTTCATGGTTGGAGCTATTTAAAAAAGATCTCCCCTCGATATTAATTATGGATTCTAACTAGGCCCATGTCAAGAAATGCCTTAAGGGCCCTGGAATTGGAAGGGCTTATCATGCATTATCAGCTCCAAGACGCTGCAATGAAGACTGATCTGGGTGAAGAAACAAGGTCAAAGATCTTGAAGCGGGCAAGGATAGTTGGTCAAAGAGTCTATTACTATAAAACGGCCGACAGGCTTATGCCCTTGGCCAGAAAGGCTATACTCCAGGCCGATAGTAATGGGACAGATCTGCCTTCTGGCTGCGTCTGGTGTGCCGGTTCTCTTGCCCAGGCCAGGGGCAGGATGGGACGGAGCTGGTGGGCCCCTGAAGGGGGGCTATATCTATGCCTGGCCCTGTATCCCTCTCTCTTTCATGAAAATTGGTCTTTTTACAATCTGGGGGCTGGAGTGGCCATTGCCCAGGTCCTTATAGAGATGGGGGTCTCTTCAAAAATCCGCTGGATTAATGATATATTGATAAGGGGACGCAAGGTGGCCGGCGTCCTGTCAGAGACAGTCAGGGCCCCCAGGTCGGGACAGACATACCTCCTTTTTGGCATAGGGATCAACGTGAATGTGGAGGCCTTTCCCAGGGACCTTGCCCAGGCTACGTCCCTTTACATAGCTACAGGCAGACACTGGCCCATAAGACAACTCGCAGCCCGGGTACTGGCACGAATCGGCTGGATCTTTGGTCTTATCCACCAATGGGAGTCTGACTGTCTGGATATGGGATCTGTCTGCCTACCCCGAAACCCTGTATTAGATGGCTGGAATCTCCTGAGCGACACCCCAGGGCACAGAGTGATTTATGGCCTGGATGCCGATCTTGCCCCGGAGTTTGAGGCCCTGGCCAGGGGAATTGCACCAGATGGAGGACTAAGGCTGGTCTTGGACAGTGGTGAAGAGATCAAGGTAAATTCAGGAGAAATTCGCTATATTGAGACCTGATCCTGCAGGTAACCGTTCAATTTCCCCCCGGCCAGCGGTAGCCTTTTTTCAGGGTTTCAGGAGCATCGCTTGATGCACAAGATCAGGGTAACTTCTCAATAAGTTGGGGCATCATTTTTGGTAACCGATCACATTCCCCCCGGCCAGCGGTAGCCTTTTTTCAGGGTTTCAGGAGCATCGCTTGATGCACAAGATCAGGGCACTCTGCCCATTAATCCGCACTGAAACCCTGAAAAAAGGCTACCGCTGGCCGGGGACGTGACGGTTACATCTGCAGGTATGCCTCGATAAAGGGATCCAGGTTTCCATCCAGGACTGCGCTTACATTGCCTATCTCCATGCCTGTACGATGATCCTTGGCAAGTTGATAGGGCTGGAGTATATAGGACCTAATTTGACTTCCCCACGCTATCTCCTTTTTATTCCCTCGGGCAGCCTGCTTTTTTGCGTCTCTCTTTGCCTTTTCTCGTTCAAAAAGCCTGGCCTTCAGGACCTTCAGGGCAATAGCCCGATTTTTGTGCTGAGATCTCTCATTCTGACACTGAACAACTATTCCGGTGGGTATATGGGTAATACGGACGGCAGAGCTTGTCTTGTTGACGTGTTGCCCCCCTGCCCCGCTGGACCGATATGTATCTATGCGTAGATCCTTCTCATTTATCTCGATTTCGATGGTGTTATCCAAATCCGGGGCTACAAAGACAGATGCAAAGGAGGTATGTCGCCTTCCTGAGGCATCGAAAGGTGAAATGCGGACAAGACGGTGCACACCGGCCTCAGATTTCAGGTAGCCATAGGTATAGAGTCCCTCAGCCAGAAATGTCACACTCTTTGTGCCGGCCTCATCTCCTGGCATGATGTCTAGTATCTTGACCCTTACTCCCCGCCTGTCACACCAGCGAAGATACATCCTCAGCAACATCTCGGCCCAGTCCTGGGCCTCGGTCCCCCCTGCCCCGGCATGGATTGTCACAATAGCATTATTGCGATCATGTGGGCCTGAAAGGAGGCTTGCGAGCTCAACACGGCGTATATCTTTATCCAGTCCCTCTAATCCATCTTTTATATCTCTAAGGACAGATATATCCCCTTCCTCTTCTGCCATCTCCAGAAGCAAATGGAGCTCCTCATGTTGCTTAGAAAGGCCATTAAGATCACTTTGTTGCTCTATTATCAGGGATCGCTCTCTTAGGAGTTCCTTTGATTTAGGGTCTTCCCAGAAGTCTTTACAGAGCATCTCCTTGTCTATCTCAGCAAGACGTTTATTCTGGGCCTCCTGATCAAAGATGACCTCTAAGGCGTTTTAATCTTCCATGAACATCTTGTAAGTGCTCTTTCAGCCCCTGTATATCTAGTGTGCCTCTGTCTTTAATGGTAGCCATACTATACCTCCGTACATCAAAATCCTTTATAGCCCTTTCCAAAAAATGGAATTATGACCCAGAATAGACAAAATAACAATAACCAAGATGCCCCATATCTTACAAATAGCGTACGGTCTTTACGCAGATGAATGGTCCCCTCGATATAACATGGCTTAAACAGAGGGGTTTTTTCCTTTCTTACTCCACCTGGGCTGATCAATGAGCTAATTCCTGTATTGGCGGCCCGAATCACCCATCTTCGGGTCTCAACGGCCCTGAATACCGCCATGGCCTCATGCTGATATGGTGCCCCTGTAAGACCAAACCAGGCATCGTTTGTGAGGACAGCCAGGAAATTAGCCCCTTCCCGTACAGTCTCTCTGCTGAGGGCAGGGAAAATACTTTCAAAGCATATCAATACCCCAACGTGGAAATCCCTCCAGGAAAGGGGTATAGATTTGGATCCGGGACTAAATTGGCCCGTAGAGGGCAAGAAGCCCTGTGCCCATGCAGTGATCCATCCCCAAGGCAGATACTCCCCGAAGGGGACCAGGTGTCTCTTATCATATCTGCCTGCAACGACACCATCAGGGCCAAGGAGGTATGCACTGTTCAGGTATTCGGGACTACCTGTAGCGTCAAAGCGGTATGCAGGACTCCCAAACAGCAGGGCTGTATCCAGATTCCTTGCTATGGACAGGACATCTTTACGTAGAGGGCCTTGGTCCTGAAAGTAAAAGGGGGTGGCAGTCTCTGGCCAGATGACCAGACTGGGGAGTATCTGACCCCCCTCTGATTTATTGAATTTTTTGATGGCCTCCAGGGTCAATTTATAATAGGTCCTCATGGTTGCAGTCTGAAAGGCGGGATCCCACTTTTTGTCCTGAGGAATTGCGGCCTGTATGGCAGCAATTTTGGCTGCAGGGAGCCGGGCATCACCATGGGCTATATCCTCCATCCTCCATTTGCCATAAAACCACAGGCCTGTTATGCAGACCAGGACTAGACCGATTCGGGCCAGCCTTATACGTCTGTTTCCCTGAAGGCCTGAATCGTCTATACCTGTGATAGGACCCTTCCAGGATTGCCAGAGCAGCACATTCAGCAAGACGATAAAAAAAGTGAGGCCATAAGGCCCCCAGATCTCTGCTGTCTGGATCAGAGGGGGGACAGGTTCCAAGGCATAGGCCAGATAATCCCATGCAAATCCGGTCAGGGCATGGCCCCTAATCCACTCAAGGAGTGTCCAGGCGCCGGCAAGGGCAAGAGGTAAGGGCAGACGGCAGTAACTGCCAGATGTCCAATACCCTACCAGGCCAGACCAGATAGCCGGATAAATTGCCAAATAGCAGACCAAGAGCCCAAAAACAGGCCATGCAGCCCAACCGGGCAGATTCCCAAATCGAGAGATGGTTGGAGATATCCACCATAAGAGTGTAGAGAAATGGACCAGTCCGGCCAGAAATCCCAGGCGGCCTGCATAGAACCATTCCCTACCCCAGGCGGCCTCTATCAGAGGAACGAGGGCTATTGCAATGGCAGGGAAGAGGGAAAAGGGTGGAAAAGAGACGCTTAACAGCAGGCCTGAAAATAGGGCCAGCAAGCAGGACACCTTTGACATATTAAGATTATATTTTTTTGAATTCAAATTTTTGAATTCAAAATTGTGTCTAAAATACCTTTTCGCTTAGACACTGATTATCCTGGCTAGCTGCATATTAAGACGTCACCTGACGTCTTGAGCCTGCTCTGTCACCCATGGGTATCATAGGAATAGAGGATCTGGCGCTCGACTGGGATACGCCTCTCTGGTAGCCTTGGAGGGGGCCAGTCGGAGGTCATCTTGAGTAGCTTTGACCTTGAGGGTATCGCATCCCAGCCATAGGCGATCGCCCGTTTCCTCCGGACATCCAGCAAGGCGGCATCAGAAAGGTTGGCCTGAACTGCCCATGGAACTATATAATCGGGCTCAAGAAGCCGGGCAATTGCAATAGTCCCTGATTCTCTGGTAACTATAGAACCTGGACCTCCCCTGATGACCATGAGTGAGCGGCCGTCAATACGTACCACTATATCTGCTAAAGAGATCACCTTTTGACCATTTGCTTCAATCTGTACTTCCCGATCAAGCAATAAGTCCGAGAGTTTAAAGCCAAGCTCTTCCACCAGGACAGGACCCAATTTTTGCCTGATCCTCTCCCTGTCTGTATCGAGCACTGGCTCCCCAGTAAAATAAGATGATATCGTTAGAAATATTGTGGATTCACAGGTAGTTGCCATTGCTATTTTTATCTTTGCATGTGAAGTCTCTGGCTATGGTCAAGATTGAGATGCCTTCTGATATGCCTCATCTAGACGGGCCTCTACGTACGCAAGGTCTTTATCTTTTGGATCCTCTATGTCAAAACAGTGGGCATCTTCGCCCAAAAGCCCTTGCGGGACAAAATTTCCCTTTTCTTCAGGATCTGTGATCATGGCACCATAGAAACAGACAGATAGCCACCTATCTGTGGGATCATCGTCAATTACATCTACCATTACAAACAGGTCTTTATCCTTCTGATTCTCATGGACTGCCCGAAGAGAGTAAGTTATCCCTGGCCGGGCCTTGAAGCCAAGTTTGACCCCAGATTTTGCAGCCAGGTAGTTTTTTAGTCGCAAAAAGGCCGCCTTGTTTCCGTGGGGATCTTGGGTCCAACTATTCAAAAACTCATCTAATTCTGCTTCAAATTTTTTCATAATTTGACTCCCTATCACATGTTATCTGGGCATTTAGAGAACTGGCCTTCCTGATACTGTTGATGTAACCGTTCACATCCCCCTCCTGTTGCAACCGTCCATGTCTCCGGCCAGTGGTAGCATTTTGAAGGGTTTCAGTGCGGATTAATAGGCAGAGGCCCTGATCTTGTGCATCAAGCGATGCTCCTGAAACCATTCAAAATGCTACTGCTGGCCGGGGGAATGTGAACAGTTACGTGCACCTTTATGTTGTCTCTGACAACCTTACCAGCTTTTCGTATTCGGCATCTACCCGCCTCTGGATATAGCTAATCTGCTCCTCACCCAGATGACGAAATCGACGCTGACCCTTCAGGTATTCCTGAATGGGCC
>JALTHV010000405.1:0-4720 GCA_027004315.1 Deltaproteobacteria bacterium | reverse complement strand
TATGTTGTCTCTGACAACCTTACCAGCTTTTCGTATTCGGCATCTACCCGCCTCTGGATATAGCTAATCTGCTCCTCACCCAGATGACGAAATCGACGCTGACCCTTCAGGTATTCCTGAATGGGCCTGGGTTTGGTTATCTTGCGGCTCATGATGTAATGTCCTTCAATAACTTCGTAGAGAGGAAAGGCCTTTGTCTCTACTACCAACCTCGCAAGCTCGACGGAACGTTCAGGCGCCGATCCCCACCCCGTAGGACATGGTGCATATACATGTACATAAGTAGGCCCCTTGACCATCGCGGCCTTTTTTACCTTATTCATGAGATCCAGAAAATAGGCAGGTGATGCCGTAGCTACATAGGGAATGCTATGTGCTACTGCTATGGCGGGCATATTCTTTTTCCAGGTAACCTGCCCAAAACTCTTCTTTCCTATGGGAGTAGTGGTTGTCATGGCACCGTAAGGGGTACAACTGGAACGTTGAACACCTGTATTCATGTATGCCTCATTGTCCAGACACACATAGGTAAAGTCGTGGCCCCGCTCAAGGGCACCCGATATCCAGCCAAGACCTATATCACTTGTTGCACCATCCCCTCCAATTGCCACTATGTCTACGTGTCTTTTTGGTATTTTACCCTTTCGTCTCAGTACATTAAGAGCAGATTCCACCCCAGAGGCAACGGATGCAGCGTTTTCAAAGGTAATGTGAATCCATGGCACTTTCCAGGCACTCAGCGGATATGGAGTAGTAATGATCTCCATACAACCTGTAGCCATACAGACAATGACATTCTTTCCTAGGGCCTTCATGATCATTTTTAGGGCCAGGACCTCTCCACATCCCTGACATGCCCTGTGCCCTGGTGCAAGAAATTCCTCCTCAGGGAGGGTCTTTATCTTAAATTTCTTAAACTTTTCAAATTCAGGTATCATTTTTCACGTACCCCAATCACTTCATAGAGTTCCTTTGGGCGTTTTTTGATATAGGCCTTGGTCTTGTCTACCATTTCTTCAAAACGCTTAACCGTTACATCTCTTCCCCCAAGCCCGGCAATGAAGTTGAAAATTTTAGGGGCACTCGGCACCTTATAAAAAAGGGACCTGAGCTCAGTGCCTACCGGACCGGCAGTTGCACCAGGAGGCAGGCAACGGTCCACTACTGCCAGTGCCTTTACTTTTCCTACAGCCTTTCGAAATTCTGGCCCTGGAAATGGGCGCCATAAACGGATCCTTACCAGCCCTACCTTTTGTCCTTTATCACGCATGGTGTCTATAGCAGTCATCGCTGTCTCTGAAATACTGCCCATAGTGATCAGTAATATATCAGCATCTTCAGAGTGGTAGGTCTCAACAGGATTATACTGACGCCCGAACAGCTCAGCAAATTCCTTCCAGCCCTGGATTATGACTCTTTTGGATGCCTTAATGGCCTCGCTGTGTGCCATTCTTGCCTCTGTATATACCTCTGGAATGCCTACCGGACCCATAGTTATGGGCCTTCTTGGGTCCAGGCGGTAGACTGGTTTGAAGGGAGGGAGATACTGATCGACTTCCTCCTGGCTCAAGATCTCTATAGGTTCGATGACGTGACTCAGAATAAATCCATCGATATTTACGATCATGGGTAAGGACACCCGCCTGTCTTCAGCTACTCTGAAGGCATGTAGAGTCAAATCAAAGGCCTCCTGTCCATTTTCCGCAAAGGTCTGGATCCAGCCGATATCCCTCTGGCTCATTATATCCTGGTGGTCATTCCAGATACTGATGGGTGCAGATAGTGCACGATTTGCTACCGCCATTACTATTGGAAGTCTCAATGGACCAGGTATAAAGAGGACCTCGCTCATCAACATTAGGCCCTGAGAGCTGGACGAGGTAAAGGTCCTGGCTCCGGCTGCCGAAGAACCACAGCAGCAGCTCATGGCTGCATGCTCAGACTCTACCGGTATGAAGTTAGCGTCCAGATCGCCAGTTGCTATTGATTCTGAAAGATGTTCTATAATATGAGTCTGAGGCGTAATAGGGAAGGCGGCAACCACATCTACATTCGCCAGCCTTACTGCCTCAGCTAGTGCAATTGAAACTTCTATTCCCACGCGCTTGGCCATGATCATTACTCCTCAGGGGCCATTGTTATGGCATCTTTGGGACACTCATGGGCACAGATGCCACAGCCCTTACAGTACTCCATGTTTGCCTCAAAGTAGCCATCCTCGGTACGGCTATAGGCCATATCAGGACAAAATATCCAGCACATACCACACTTGATGCACTTTTCTTTATCGAGGACAGGCCTTTGGGATCGCCAATCCCCTGTCCTGAATTTGGCAGAGCTACCTGGCTCCAGCACATGACACCCAAAGGTTATTGTCTTCCAACCTACAATGGCGTCTGTATTGGCCATGTTGTTACTCCTTCACAATTAGTTGTAGTGGTTAAAAAATTATCCAGAGACTATTGTTTCTTCA
Source organism: Deltaproteobacteria bacterium (assembly GCA_027004315.1). GTDB lineage: Bacteria > Desulfobacterota > Dissulfuribacteria > Dissulfuribacterales > UBA3076 > JALTHG01. The sequence continues at coordinate 2,247 of JALTHV010000405.1, read as the reverse complement.
AATGCCCTGTGCATAGCGGCCTTGTTTTTCTCAGAAAGCCGCCCGAACCGGCGATCCAGTGCATCCTCCATGGCCTCTACCCCAACAATGTCAGTGGCCTTCAAGAGGGCCCCAAGCATCGTGGTATTGGTTATGGGCAACCCCAAGACCTCTCTTGCTATGGTATTGGCATCCACCAGGGCAAGCTTGCTATCCAGGCCAATGCTTTCCCTGACCTCTGATTCATTCATGCGGGTATTCAGGATAACGATTCCATCTTTATGTAATCCCTCTGAGACCTTCACATGGGAAAGGAGTGAGGAATCCAGAACTACCACTATATCTGGGTGGTAGACCTTTTCTCTGGTCCGTATAGGAGAGTCACTCATCCTTATAAAGGCCATTACCGGGGCACCTCTCCGTTCCGCACCAAAGCTGGGGAAGGCCTGGGCATACTTTCCTTCATCTATACCTGCTGTTGCTACAAGCCCAGCCAAAGTAACGGCTCCCTGCCCACCGCGACCGTGAAGTCTGACCTCTTTCATTGACAAGATCTCCCTTTTAAAATCTTCAGATATGGTAAAATAAGGCACTAGAGTTCCGCAGTTGTAACTATCAATATTTATTCTATTAACTGTTCACATCCCCCCGGCCAGCGGTAGCATTTTTAAGGGTCTCAGGAGCATCGCTTAATGTACAAGATCAGACACTCTGCCCATTAATCCGTACTGAAACCCTTCAAAAGGCTACCGCTGGCCGGAAACATAGACGGTTGCAACAGGAGAGGGATGTAAACGTTTACTTATTCTATAATATATCTTCTATAATATCAATCAGCAGGTCCTTTACCATTTTTCAGACCCCCAGCCATATAAACAGTTCCAGATAAATCTCCACCATGATAAAAACTCTATGACGACAACAAAATGTGAAACAGACTCAATGTCAAGGCCGTTTTCAGAAATTGGGGAATCTTAAACTTCACTGCTCACAGGAATTGACCCACCAGAATTATGCTCAAATTTTGACCTATCTCTGATTCCGCTGAAAAAGTTCCATTAAAAAATTTTTTTATAGCTATATCAGTTTTTTTAATGAAACATATATGTAACTAATACATTTTCTATATAGCAAAAAGTGGTCGAGGACTTTTTTGCAGTGTAATCATCTCTGATTTCTTAATTTAATTTTTCCAGCATAGTCCGGTTTGTGACCTCCAGTAATTTCATTTCTGGGAGGGGCATCATGAGCGTTGAAGGGGCGAAGGATCTGGCAGGGGCTGTGAAGCAGTACCGGGAGTTCATTGAAGATGGTGTCTTTTCCCTATGTACCTACATTAAAGTTGCCAGGACTTATTGAGAATTTACCTCTTTTTTAGTAAAGTCCCTTTTCATTATAATTATAAGGAGCAAAAATGACCTTCGAACCTAATGCATTGCCAACACTGATTGGAAGCCTGCCCCTTTTGGACCATCAGGAGGCCACTCAGTTAATTTTAAAGTACGTGCCTGAGATCCCTATCTGGCCCCAGTTGCCCAGATACCCAAAAGAGAGGCTATTTTCACAGTTTGCTGAGGGCCTTCCTGGGATACGAGAGGAAAAAGACACCCTATTCTTTGATACAGAAGGCCCTGGATTTGAGCAGGAGCTCCTATCTTTCTATGAACAGTATCTGGGGGTCACAGAGGCAGGAATGCCATTAAGTGGCTCTATATTTGCGTTCTCAGAAGATACAGGGAGGGGCTTCAGGGCATTTCTGGATGCAGTCAATAACATGACCCACAGGCCTGTGGCCATCAAGGGCCAGATTTCCGGTCCATTTACCCTATTGACTGGCCTGAAGGACAGGTCAGGACGCCTGAGCTACTTCAATCCCCAGCTCCGTGAGGCGGTTGTTAAGGCCCTTACCCTAAAGGCCAGGTATCAGATAGAGGAGATGAAGGCCCTGCATCCAGAGGTGATCTTGTTCCTGGATGAGCCGGCCCTTGCAGGATTTGGGTCTTCTGCCATGGTGGGAATTACCAGAGAGGATGTAATCTCTGACCTGACCGAGGTGATCGATGCAGTACACGGGGCAGGTGGCATTGCAGGCATACACGTCTGTGCCAACACGGATTGGTCTATGATCCTGGCAAGTCCTTTGGATATCTTGAGCTTCGATGCCTACAATTTCTTTGACCGCATAGTCCTGTTCAGGAAACAACTGGCGGAATTTCTGGACAGGGGAAAGACTATCGCCTGGGGTCTGGTCCCGACTTCAAGTGAAGA
>JALTHV010000404.1 GCA_027004315.1 Deltaproteobacteria bacterium | reverse complement strand
ACCGACTCAGCGGCGGGGAACTACAAAAGGTCATCCTGGCCCGTGCACTGGCACAGGAACCAGAGGTGCTCCTCTTAGATGAACCGACCAGTAATCTAGACCTAAAGAACCAACTCCAGGTCATGGATCTGGTAAGGCAGATCGTGGATAGACAGGGACTCTCTGCAGTGGTGGCAATCCATGACATCAATCTTGCATTCCGATATGCAGACTATTTCCTGATGCTCAAGCAAGGGAAGATTCATATCCTGGCCCCAAAAGAGGAGATCACTCCAGAGATAATTCAAGATGTGTACGGCGTAGAGGTAATATTCACCCACATCGAGGGATATACCCTGGCAGTCCCAAGGTAACCTGGGAATCAAAAGGAGGAGATATGAGGCGTGTTTTTCAGATTTCTTTTGTCCTTATCCTTGTCTTGTCTCTTTTAGGTATGTCATATGGAGAGGCCAGAAAAGAGATCCATGTGAGGGATATGACAGGGCGTGAAGTTACTGTTCCCCAGGATCCGGCAAGGATCGTATGCATAGGCCCTGGTACACTCAGGCTAATCGTCTATCTAGGTGCAAAGGACAGGGTGGTAGGAGTCGAAGATATTGAGAAGAGATTCCCTGACAGCAGGCCATATTGGATCGCCAATCCTGATATGGAGAGACTGCCTTCAATTGGTCCGGGTGGCGTCAGCTCCATTGACAAGATGCCTGATTTAGAGGCGATCCTTGCAGTGCATCCCGATGTAGTATTTATAAGTTATATAGAGAAAAAAAAGGTAGATATCTTACAGAGTAGGATTGCCATCCCGGTCATTGTCCTCAGCTATGGTGTGTTCGGTTCTTTTAATGATGTTCTCTATGATTCCCTGCGTGTGGCAGGCCGTATACTGTCTGCACAGAAGAGGGCAGAGGCCCTGATTAGATATATAAGACATGCAAAACAGGACCTCCTCAAGAGGGTAAGGGACTATCCAGAACACAAAAAACCCAGGGTCTATGTAGGATGTGTTGGCTTTAGGGGCATGCACGGCATCGGGAGCACAGAGGCAGGTTATGCACCCCTTGAATGGGTCAGGGCCAGGAATCTGGCCAGGGGCAAAGGGCATCTGTTTGTAGGTAAGGAAAAGATACTGTCATGGAATCCGGATATCATCTTTATCGACGGCTGTGGAGAAGGGATCCTCAAGGAGGACTATGAAAGGAGATCTGAGTTCTATCATGCCTTGAAGGCATTCCAGAACAGAAAGGTCTATTCCCTCTATCCCTTTAATTGGTATATGACAAACATAGGTACTGTTATCTGTGATGCCTATGCGGTGGGAAAGATCCTCTATCCCATAAGGTTCTCTGACGTAGATCTCAAGGTCAAGGCAGACGAGGTGTACGGATTCTTGGTGGGAAGGCCAATATATGGAGCCATGTGTAAAAAATACGGGCGCCTGGGACAGATCCTGCCCTATCTGGAGGGATCTGGTCCTAAAGACTAGTCGTAACCGTTCACATTCCCCCCGGCCGGGGACATGGACGGTTGCAACAGGAGGGGACATGAAGGGTTACGACGTAACTTCTCAATAAGTTCTGGCGTAACCGTTTGCGTCTCCAGCCAGCGGTAGCCTCTTTCAGGGTTTCAGGAGCAGCTTGATGCACAAGATCAGGGCACTCTGCTATTAATCCGCATGAAACCCTTCGAAAGGCTGTCCGGGGGTAACCGTTCACACCCCCTCCTGTCACAGTGTCTGGGCAGTAGGAACAGGAGGTGGAGCTATTCCTTTTCGGGCCAAGGCTATGACCTCAGAGATATACGGCCATGGATTTATCCCCCTGAGCCGACATGTCTCTATTACAC
>JALTHV010000403.1 GCA_027004315.1 Deltaproteobacteria bacterium | reverse complement strand
TAGCCCTGAATTCTTCAATGTCTACACATCTTTTATCATTTCCTGTAATTCGCAAGGGCAAACACGTAGGTTCGCCCCTACAAAGGCGTCATAATCTAGTAGGACGTAACCGTTCACGTCCGGGACGGTTACGGATTGACAGGGGGATCGGATTACCTCAGAAAGGCAATCCGATCCACTTTGACCCCGGCCATATTATGAAAAATCAGGCCGCGGGGCCAGTATATACTGAACTCTCCGTCTTTTATACCTTTGATCCTGCATTATATATTCAGCAAGCTGAGCCGCAGCACCCTTCCATTGATACCACTGCTGGGGATACTTGAGTATGTAGCCCTCGAGTTTTTCCCATGCCTTTGCGGCCAGAGATATATCTTTATAACCGTCTGCAAGAAAATCAATGGATAGGGTGAATCCCCTCTTTTCACGCCTTATAAGTCCCATAAATGCCGGCACCTTGGCCCTGCGATAAAAGAAGTCCAGGGTCTTGTCCCGTGACACTCTGTGGCCAAAAACAGAGACCTGTTCGCTGTGGTGCGGACGCCATTCTGAGAATTCGTCACATTCAGTGATGAGTATCCTCCCGCTCTTTATGGCCTTAAGTGCCCTGAATGCCACATTGGGTTCATCTGCGTCTATCAAGATGACGCCGGTCTTCTCTGCCCTCTTCATGAGTTCTTCCCTTAACTTCTTTGTCTTGAATCGAGATATCATTGCAACCTTATAGCCCTTCATTGCCAGTGTTAAGGGAAGAAATTCTACTGCTCCGAAGTGACCAGTGACGAGAATGCCTCCCTTGCCACTCTCTGCAAGTCTATCCAGATATCCCTGGCCTGTAACCCGCAGATGCCGGCGCAAGAAATCCATCATTTCAGATAGAGGCCTATGGGCCATTATCAGCTTTTCACAGTAATGGTCGATGATCCCTTGAAAGGTCTTAACTGACCTCAGGTAAAATTGAGGGACCTTGAGATAAGGTCTCAGGACATAGTCCAGACACAGCGCTATCTTTATCCTCTCTGCCCGCTTTAACGAAAAATAGAAGATGCCCAGGGAATAGAGATATATGCGCAGGCATATCAGGGGTAACAACTGGGTCAATTTGACATTAAAGGAAAGCTGAAGGAACTGACTTAGACCGAGATTCAAGACCTTTGACTTAGTGTACATAATACTACCTCCTCCTAGTTTTTTGTTAATTTTTCAGAAAAAAGATCTTATTTATAGTTAGGTATCGGCTTTTAGATTGATTTACTATATCCTTTATAGAAATTCAGAATAGACAGCATTTACCATGCCTGGTAGCAGATTATCGCGGAGAGAATTGGCCTCCTTCCAGATTAGATGTAATGGGTTAAGGAAATTACGTGTATTTTATGATTATAGGCTGGTTGTAAGTTTCAAAAGTATAACTATAATTTACAGTTTTGTAGCATTTGGCCTGGGATTTTGTCTTTTTTTAGGCATTCCTCTTTCTTTAAATTCAAAATCTAATAAAAAGATGCATCCATAAAAATGTAGTGAGATAATCCTGGATGGAAAAACACAATAGCTGTATTAATTCTCTTGCTATCATTAAATATATAGAAGGCGAGGACCCTGGGAGATTAGCCGCACTCTTTAAGGACCTTGGGCCGGAAATGGCCGGTATATCTGACCCAAAGGCCTTTCTTTGCGATCCGAATAACTGGATCTCTTCCAGTCTGATGATAGAGCTGTATAAGAGGGCCAGGAGGATCCTGGACGACGAGGATGCAGCCTATAAAATAGGCTATAACTCCATCTTAAAGCAGCATTTAGGCTATATCCAGAGGATCATACTCTATGGATTCGGAAACCCTGCCAAGGTAATGAGACAGATCCAGAAGGTAAATGACTACTTCAATAAGACCAAAAAGATAGAGCTGATAACTTCTTCCCCTAACACTGCCATAGTGCGTCTAATCTGGGTAAAAGATATCCCCCTCAGCCGCGATTTTTGTCTGATGAATAAAGGCGTCTATCAGGCAGTCCCTGTGATATGGGGGCTTCCACCGTGCAGCCTGATAGAGACCAAGTGTTTCTTTAGGGGTGATGACTACTGTGAATACCACCTCCAGTGGGAATCCCAGAACAGGATCAAATGCCTCTATTCCATGGTATTCACGCCATGGAGGGTATTTCAAAATAGTAGGGAGGAACTTGAAAGAGATAAGGAGATCCTCAGGGAAAAATATAACCAGGTCTATCGGCTCAACCAGGACCTGCAGCAGAAGGTAAATCAACTCACTATCCTTCAGGAATCCAGCACGGCCATCCTGTCTACACTTAAACTAAAAGAGCTCCTGGACCTGATACTCAAGCGCCTCCTGGAGGTAGCTCACCTCGACAGGGCAGGGATATTTCTGCTGGATAAGAAGGCAAATAATCTGAGGCTGATCCATGCGGTGGGGGTGGAACCAGCTATTCTTTCAGACCTCAAAGACTATCAGGTCCCCCTGACCAAGGCAAATAATATTATTGCACGGGCTGCCAGGGGAAAGAGGCCTGTCTTGGTTGAAGATGTAAACAAGATGTTTCTTAATCCCCAAAACCCTATCTTAAAGAGGCTAAAGCCAAAGGCCTTTATCCTGGTACCGATAGCGATACGGGGCCAAATAGTCGGCATTATGGTGGGAGATAACATCAGGAACAAGGCCTTTACTAGGGATATTGACACGAATTTCCTCACCAGTTTTGCCAACCATATCGCCATGGCACTTGAGAATGCAAATCTCTACAAGAGACTGGAAGACTCGGAGCGCAAGTATCGTGGGATCGTGGAAAATGTCAACGAGGGTATCTGGATCCTGGATGAGGATGGAACTATCAAATTTTCCAACCAATATCTGGGGAAGATGCTGGGCTATAAGGACCTGCTGGATCAGAATGTATACTCTCTGGTCGATAAATCGAAGAAAAAGATACTCCTTCAGGTCCTCATAAAGAATATGAGAGGGGAAATGGCCAGGGAGGAGATTGTCTTGCAGGGAAGGGCAGGTAAGTCTGTAAGTGTTTTACTCAGCAGTGTCCCTATCATGACAAAAGATAATGAATACAGCGGTAGCCTGGCTATGTTGACCGATCTGACAGAAAAAAAGTGCCTTGAGACCAGATTGTTGCAGGCCCAGAAGCTTGAATCCATAGGGACCATGGCCGGGGGCATAGCACATGACTTCAACAACATACTTACTGGCATCTTGGGATACACGATGCTTCTGAAACAGAAAGTGGATCCTGGGTCTGAGATAGGACGTTACTCAGATATTATCGAGCGCTCTGGGCTGAAGGCCGCAGACCTGGTGAAAAAGCTCCTGGCCTTCAGCCGCCATAGTTCTTCCCCGGGGGAACCCCGGATAGCCTCTATTAATGAAATCATAAAAGAGACCATGGAACTTCTGAGGAGTTCTTTGCCCAAGAATATAGAGGCAGAATTTTCTCTTCAGGAAGATCTTCCTTTAGTCAAGTGTGATTCTACTCAGCTTCAGCAGGTCATTCTCAATATATGTCTCAATGCCAGAGATGCTATGCCTGATGGCGGACATCTGATGCTGGTCACCAAGGAGACCGAATATAGTGAAATGCACACTAAACACCCCGGCATCCTGGCAGGTCCTGGACGCTATGTATGCATAAGTATCATGGATACAGGGATGGGTATCAGGCCTGAGGTAAAGGACCGGATATTTGATCCCTTCTTTACCACCAAAGAGGTGGGAAAGGGCTCTGGCCTGGGGCTTGCCATGGTCTATGGTATCCTGAAGGGTATAGGAGGGTATATCGATGTAGACAGCGAAGTGGGGCAAGGGACCACCTTTTACCTCTTTTTCCCTGTAGCGGACACTGCAGAAGAGCAGATAGAGAGACCTCCAGAAAGCAAGGCCCAGACCGGGTCAGAGACTATCCTGGTAGTTGATGACGAGGAAATTGTCAGGGAACTGGCCTTGGAAATCCTGTCTGCCTATGGATACAGAGTGATGCTGGCCAAGGACGGGGCCGAGGCCGTACATATCTACAGTGCATTTGGACATAATATTGACCTTGTGCTCATGGACATGGTTATGCCGCGAATGAATGGCAGACAGGCCTATGCGAAGCTCAAGAAAATCAATCCTGGGATCAATATATTATTATGCAGCGGCTATGGCTCAAATAATCAAGAGGTTGAAATGCTGCGCAAGGATAATCTGCCTTTTATCAGTAAGCCCTACAAGATAAAAGAATTACTCTGTAAGGTCCGGCAGGCCCTGGACAGCGAACCCAGTTCTTAGGAGCTGTGAATGGTAACTTCTCAATAAGTCCTGGCACTTCGATGTAACCGATCATATTCCCCCCGGCCAGCGGTAACTTTTTTCAGGGTTTCAGGAGCATCGCTTGATGCACAAGATCAGGGCACTCTGCCTATTAATCCGCACTGAAACCCTGAAAAAAGCTACCGCTGGCCGGAGACGCGAACGGTTAGGCCAGAACTTATTGAGAAGTTACTGTGAATGCCCCTAACAAACTGTAACTTCTCAATAAGTGGAGGCTTCTTTTTGGTAACCGATCACAGGGTGCTTCTTTTTCCAACATGCTCTTATCCCTACAAGGCTAACCCCCTCACCCTGCCCTCTCCCCCAGGGGAGAGGGTTTGGGTAAGGGGGAACACTGTATTGCCAGGACTTATTGAGAAGTTACAAAAAATTTATCAAAAATTTGTTGTGTGGTCTGCACTACATCCGTATCGGTCGGGAGATTTAACAGGGACTCCTGCTGAATTTCGCTCTGGAATATCCTCTCACTTGCCGGGACATAGCCCCCAAACAGGAGATCCGTCTTTTTCACAACCTCTTGTATCTGGTCTTCCAGCCTTGCAGGTAAATTATTCGGCATCCTGTTTACTATGAGTACCTTATGCCCCACCTCTACTTTTAATGACTTTGTAAGGTCAGCAATACGTGCTGCAGTGAGTACGCCCCGGGAGGAGGGATCTGACACCACAAATAAGATATGTATCTTCCGGAGATTTAGGCGGCTCAGGTGCTCCATTCCGGCCTCATTATCTACTAAGATATAGCGGTAGCTCTGGGCCAGCCCCTCCATTACCTCTGCCAGGATAGAATTGGCCATGCAGTAACAACCAGGGCCTTCAGGCTGTCCCATTACGACAAGGTCAAAGCCGTTGGCCTCTATGATGGCACGATTTATATATATCTCCATATAGTCTCTCTTGGTCATGCCTGGAGGGGTCTCTGTCTTCATGCGGTCCTTTAGCTCTCCAATATAGGTCTCTACTGAGAGGCCCAGGAGTTCATTGAGGTTGGCATTGGCATCGGCATCCACGGCCAGCACAGGGGTCTGTCCCCTTTCTACCAAGTACTTGATAAGAAGGGCACAGATAGTAGTCTTCCCTGTGCCGCCCTTTCCTGCCATAGCAAGGACCTTGGCTCTTTTAGGGCGTGAACTGGTCTGATACATTTAAGGACCTTTCTAAATTACAATGACATTAGCTGGCTATAATCAACTTAAAATTAGACAATTAGTAAAATCTAAGGTAATTTCTCAATAAGTTGGGGCATCCATTTTGGTAACTGATCACATGGTGCTTCTTTTCCCAATATACTTTCGCCTCCCTCACCCTGCCCTCTCCCTCAGGGGAGAGGGTTTTGGTGAGGTAAATAGAGGCAGAGCCTGGAAACGAGAAAAAGCTCAAGCCAAAAGATGACAGATGTATCTTTACCTCGTAT
>JALTHV010000402.1 GCA_027004315.1 Deltaproteobacteria bacterium | reverse complement strand
CATGTCTCCATCCTTGATTCCCAGGCCCTTGGCCGTTTCATGGTGGATAAGGCAAAACTGATCGGGAGAGATGTCGTTCAGGCGCCTGATCCAATGAGACGTATGACCCATGATTGCCTTGGAAGGCCGGCCGCTGACGAGATAAAACAAAAAGCCCTGGTCCCTTCGCCTTGGGGCCAGAGATACCTTGAAGGTATAACACCTACCTTTCTGGAAAGGGGATCGGATTAACTTAGTTCTGTCATAGGAGATAGTGATCTCATTTACAGATGCTATGTCAGGATCGGCATAGTACCTTGGAATGGCTGTAAGACCGTATAATGCAAGCATCTCCTCTGTCTGCTCAGTCCACAATTCTATCTTGCCGCTCTTTGTTGGAAACCTCTTATCGAGAAACAGGGTATCCCGCTCCTCTATATGGCCATCTGCAACCTTTATGGGTGCCCTCAATGCATTGTCCTTCTTGGCAATAAAGTTCTTGACTGTATATCCCTTTGGCCCTCCAACCCTGTCTTGAAGCCTGACAGGGTCCTTGAGGTCATCTGTAAAGACGTCCTTCCATCCCATTCTCTTGCCCAGTTCAACCCACCACCACTTGTCCGGCCTGGCCTCTCCTGGAGGAGTGACAAGTCTGGGGACCCACACGAACCTGCTGTCATCAGATACCGGGGCAAGCCCTCCTGCCTCTATCCACGTGGCCGCAGGCAGGATATAGTCAAAATAATAGGCATTAATATTCCTGGTGAGGCCATTGTAGACACTCAGGTCAAGTTCACCAACAAGGCTGCGTATTCTCTGCTGATCGGGCCACTGGGTCAGGGGACTGCCTGTACTGATCAAGGCCCTCAGTCTGTACGGATATCCTGAATCTTTAATAGACGCAAACCAACCAACCGGATTCTTGGATAACTCCAATGGTGCCTTTGCGACCTTCTCTCCTGGTAGGGAAAGACTGCCAATAGAGATGCCCCCATTATTCAGACATGAATAACCGGTGGCCTTTTCTCCGAAATGACCGGTTATGGCTGCAAGCAGATAGAAGGCACGGTGGGTCTGCACCGCATTTGTATGATGACTCAATCCGGAATTTCCAACCATAATTGCCCTTTTGACACCGGCATAGGTCCTGGCCAGATAGGCTATCTTCTCTTCCGGGATTCCTGTCAGACTACTGCCCCATGAGAGGGTATATTTACCGTCCAGCACTTCTCTTTTTAATCTTTCAAAACCGACGGTGTATTTCTTTACAAATGTCTCATCGATAAATCCGTTCTTGATAACATAGTAAAGCATGGTAAGGGCCAGGGCCAGGTCCCTTCCAGGCCTGATAGGGAGCCATATATCTGCAACCCTCGCTGTCTCTGAGCGTCTGGGATCGATTGCAATGAATGTGCATCTCTTTCTCCCCTTTTTCTCTCTTAGATTGGAAAATATTACCGGACGGGTAGCTGCCATGTTGCTGCCGATAAAGATGTAAAGGTCTGCCCCGTAAAAATCATCGTCACTGTAAATCCAGGGGGTGTGACGTGTGCCCAATACGGAGACGCCGGCCGGTTTTCCAGAGTAATTACAAAATGGACCGGTCTTCTCATAGTTGGGAGTGCCATAGAGCCTTGCAAAGGCCTTATTGATGACTCTTCCATCATATGCACTCCTGCCCGATGCCCAGATGCCCAGGGACTCCCCTCCATATCTCTTACGTATCTCTTTTAGCTTCCAGGCAATCTCATCAAGGGCCTGTTCCCAGCTTATACGCAGAAACCTGGCACCTTCGCCCCTCTTACCTGTACGTTTCAGGGGATATAGAAGACGATAGGGGCTGTTAAGCAGTTCCAGGCTG
>JALTHV010000401.1 GCA_027004315.1 Deltaproteobacteria bacterium | reverse complement strand
AATTTGATAATAAGGATTAAAATTAAGATATGGTTTCAGAACTCAAGATGATCATAGATCAGGTGAGCAGAGAAAAGGGATTGGACCGTGATATCCTCGTTGCTGCGCTTGAGGAAGCAGTCAAATCGGCTGTCAAAAAACGCTATGGCGCCCGCCTTGATCTGGAAGTCAAATTCAATGAGGCACAGGGCGAGATTGAGGTATTCCAGTACCGTACAGTAGTAACAGATGCCCATGACAAGGAGATAGAGATATCTCTGGAAGAGGCCAAAAAATTGGATCCTGACAGTGAGTTGGAAGACTGTATCGGTACCAAAATGGACATCTCTAGCCTTGGCCGGATAGCAGCCCAGTCGGCCAGACAGGTCATCATCCAAAAGATGAAGACTGCTGAGAGAAAACTGATCTATGAAGAATTTAAAGATCGGGAAGGTGAGGTTATAGATGGCATTATTCAACGCTATGGACGCGGGAATTTGATAGTCAATTTGGGACGCACAGAGGCTGTACTTCCCACATCTGAACAGATATCCAGCGAAAGCTATCGCCGCGGGGATAGGGTTCGTGCCTACATCATCGAGGTGAGAGATTCTCCAAGAGAGCCACAAGTCATATTATCCAGGACCCACCCGGACTTTCTGGCCAAACTCTTTGAGATAGAGGTGCCAGAGATCTCTGAAGGTATAGTCCGGATCATGGGGATAGCCAGAGAGCCTGGGAGCAGATCCAAGATTGCCGTAAGTTCCAGTGACTCTGATGTAGATCCATTAGGGGCATGTGTAGGTATGCGTGGATCAAGGGTCCAGGCGGTAGTCCAGGAGCTCAGGGGTGAAAAAATAGATATAGTTCCATGGAGCCCGGATCCGGCCAAGTATGTCTATAATGCCTTGGCCCCTGCCGAGTGTTCCAGGGTCATAGTAGACGATGCCAATCAGGTATTGGAGGTCGTTGTACCAGACGATCAACTCTCTCTTGCCATCGGACGTCAGGGACAGAATGTGCGTCTGGCTGCCAGACTTATGGGTTGGAAGATAGATGTAAGGAGTGAGACCCGTTACTCACACTATCAGGATCCTGATTATAGTACTCTGTTAGAGCTGCCTAGCATGACAGAAAACCTGGCAGACAAGATCTATGACTTGGGGGCTACTTCAGCTGAACTCCTTGCCCAGGTTGATCCTGAAAAACTGTCCCAGGAGACGAATCTGGGCACAGAGTTGATAACTTCATTGGTAGAAGAGGCCAAGAAGCTCAAGGCCTCGGTCGAAAAAGGAGATATCAGCGGAGATGGCGGAGACAAAAATGGAGATCCAAAAAAAGACTGAAGGGATAAAAGAGTCCTTTGGGCCTTAAGGCTGATTGCTCACTCTCTATAGTCTGTATGAGGAATGGCAGAAGTAGAAAAGTATCTGGATCAGGCATTTAGCGGAGATATACATGGCTCAATTCTGGATCTATGGTATGTGAGGGCCTAAGAGGCCCTTAGTAAAAAGGATTATCTTACTGGGGGTTAAAGACAGGAATGGCTAAGATCAGAGTCCATGAGTTGGCCAAAGAATTTGGGATAGCCAGCAAAGAAATGGCGGCCAAGATCAAAAAAATTGGCTACAATATCAAAAACTACATGAGTACCTTAGAAGAATATGAAGCCCAGGATGTCCGCCGCAGGCTCAAGGGAGAGCTAGACAGAGAGGCAACAGAACAAGAACCCAAGGTAAAGACTGTGGTACGCCGGAGGCACCGGGTAATTCATCTCAAAAAGATCGTGCATCCAAAGGTGCCTCAGCCTGAGGAAGAGGTCCCTATTGAAAAGCCGCCTGAGATAAGTGTAGTCAAGCCGCAGGAGGCAGCCGGGATAGAGACGGAAACTGTTGAAGAGGTTGTCCCAGCCCAGGAAGAAGAGAAAGATACAGAGCCCAAGAAAGAGGCCCCGACTCAGGAAGTAGAACACAAACAGGCAATAACAGAACCTCAGCCGGAGAAGACTCCAGAGACTGCTGTTACAAAAAAAATAGCAGAAGGGCCTCAAATACCAGCTAAGCCAGAAGTCGCTCGCCCAAAGAGTTTTGTAAAGATCCTTGACCGCCCCAGGATAGATATCTCCCAACTGAAAAGCAGGACTACTAAGGGTCCTACTTTCAGACCTCCACGCCCTGGCCGTATTGCCAAGTCCCCCCAAGAGATCCCTCCCTCTCCAGTCGATATCTCTGCAGCCCCTAAAAGGAAAAAGAGAAAGAAGGGCAAGAGAGTAGTCCAGATATCAGAACTGGAGGGGCCTTCCAAGAGGCGTCGCGTTACTCTCAAGCAAAAGGAGAAGCAGGACTATACAGATAGATTACCTAGGAGGACGAAGGGCACCAAGCCATATAGTAAGTCATCGCAGAAAAAGGCAGAGAAAGAGGCCCCACCTAAATTTGTTGCGACACCGTCTAAGGCCATCAAGCGCAAGTTTGCCATTTATGAAACTATTCAGGTAATGGAGCTTGCCAAACGGATGGGTGTCAAGGTAGGGGAAGTCATATTGAATCTCATGGACTTGGGTATAATGGCTACAGCCAATCAGTCTATTGACTACGATGTAGCCAGTATTGTGGCATCCCAGTTTGGGTATGAGCTGGAAAAGAAGGCCGTAGCCGAGGATATGGTCCATATAGAAGAGGCCGGGGGAGGAAAACCTGTCATCAGGCCTCCCGTGGTCACGGTTATGGGCCACGTGGATCATGGAAAGACTACGCTCCTGGATGCAATTCGCAAGGCAGATGTGGCCTCCAGAGAGGCTGGAGGCATTACCCAGCGTATAGGCGCATATCATGTTACCCTTTCTTCCGGCCAGGAAGTGGTCTTTCTGGACACCCCTGGCCATGAGGCATTTACCGCCATGAGGGCGCGTGGGGCCAAGATTACTGACATCGTGATCTTGCTGGTTGCGGCCGATGACGGCGTAATGGCCCAGACCCGTGAGGCCATAGATCATGCACGGGCAGCCGGGGTCCCTATCATCGTGGCAATCAACAAGATTGACAAACCAGGGGCAGATCCAGAGAGGGTAAAGAGAGAACTTGCTAAAGAGGGACTGGTTCCAGAGGACTGGGGTGGAGACACCATCTGTATCAATATCTCTGCCAAGAAGAGGATAGGGATAGAGGATCTGCTTGAGATGATGGCTCTCCAGGCCGAGGTCCTGGAACTCAAGGCAGATCCCAATCGGCCTGCCAGGGGTCATGTGGTAGAGGCGAAGCTCGACAAGGGTTGTGGTCCTGTGGCCACGCTGCTGGTTGCAGAAGGGACCTTGCGTATAGGTGATGCCCTGGTCTGTGGAATATACCATGGGAAGGTAAGGGCCATGTTCGATGATAAGGGCAGGGCAATAAAGGCCGCTGGTCCCTCCATGCCTGTAGAAGTCCAGGGTCTATCTGGTGTACCGGAGGCAGGTAATGAATTCAGTGTGTTGTCTGATGATAAAAAGGCCAGAGAGGTGGCTGAATATCGCCAGCATAAGGCCAGAGAACTCGAGTTGGCCAGGAGTGGCAGGGTAAGTCTGGAGAATGTCTTTGATAAACTTCAGGAGGAGGAGTTAAAGGGGCTCAATGTGGTGCTCAAGACCGATGTACAGGGTTCTATAGAGGCCCTTTCAGAGGCCCTGCTCAAGCTCAGTACCCAGACGGTCAAGTTGAATATAGTCAGGACCGGCATAGGATCCATTACTGAATCCGATGTCCTGCTGGCATCTGCCTCGGATGCCATCATTATAGGCTTCAATGTAAAGCCCAGCCCACAGGCAAAGGCCTTGGCCGAGCAGGAACAGGTAGAGATCCGCTATTACGATGTCATCTACCATGCCATAGAAGAGATCAAGAGTGCCATGATCGGGATGTTGGAGCCTGTCTATAATGAGAAGATTCTGGGACGCGCTGAGGTGCGGGATGTCTTTCATATTGCCAAGGTCGGTACTGTGGCAGGAAGCTATGTAGTGGAGGGCATAGTCCAGAGAAATGCCCTGGCCAGGCTCTTGAGAGATAATGTGGTGATCTACACAGGTAGTATAGCATCTCTTCATCGTTTCAAGGAAGATGCAAAAGAGGTCCAGGCCGGGTATGAATGTGGGATCGGCCTCAAAAAATTCAATGACATCAAGCTAGGGGACATAATAGAGACCTATCTAATGGAAGAGGTTGCCCCGGTCCTTGGAGAATCTAACAATGGTCGTGGGGATAGCCAGACTCAGGCTTAGGCTACCTGAAAACCACTCGTTAAAAGGGAAACGACGGGTGCTAAAGGGCCTGATTGGGCGGGTGACCAGTCATTTTAATGTGGCCATATCAGAGACAGATTTACATGATGTGTGGCAACGTGCAGAGATAGGGATGTCTGTCGTAGGAAATAGCCAGCCGGTAATCAATTCCGTCCTGGACAAGCTCTTGGATTTTATAGAAAGGACCTGCCTGGTAGAGGTAGTTGAGACAGATATTGAGATTATACACATGGGTAAATAGTATCTGTTAGAGACTATCTTGAATTTTGAATTTAAAAAAAAGAGGTAACTTCTCAATAAGTCCTGGCAATATAGCGTTCCACCTCACTCAGACCCTCTCCCCCCAGGGCAGGGGGAGGTGGCAAAGAGAGATATACCTCTGGATAAATTGTCGGCGTCCTTAGGTCCTTATTATTGAGGAATAGTATCATGGCACATGGGTTTGCCCGTTCTAGGCGCATAGCGGATCTTCTCAAAGAGGAAATAGCCCATATGTTGCTCAGCGAGATAAAGGATCCGAGGGTACATGGGTTAGTGACAGTGATAGAGGTAAAGGTCTCAGATGATCTCCGTCAGGCAGTTTTTTTTGTCTCGGTCTTTGGGGATAGCGCTGAGCAGGGATCCGTGATGGAAGGACTAAATAGTGCCAAGGGCTTTATCCGGCATACATTGGGGCAGCGTCTTGGTCTCAGATGGGTACCTGAAATCCACTTTGAGCTGGACCGAAGTCTGGATGAGCAGGAGAAGATAGAGAGACTTCTTGCCAAGATATAGAGATGGCCTGAGGACTTATTGAGAACTTACATCATTTTGGGTAACCGATCACATTTCCCCCCGGCCAGCGAAGGCTTTTTGAGGGGTTTCAGGAGCATCGCTTGATGCACAAGATCAGGGCACTCTGCCTATTAATCCGCACTGAAACCCCTCAAAAAGCCTTCGCTGGCCGGGGACATAAACGGTTAGGCCAAAACTTATTGAGGAGTTACGTAATTGCCCACTCATCGCCTGATAGGCTAAACGATTACGTGGACAATTATGGTAAGTAATTGGGAATAACTATGGCAAAATCTTTATCCAGAGACACTGAGACACTGGAGGCCGTTATAGAGGCCATTAATACAGCCGATCGCTTTCTCTTGACCTGTCATATCAAGCCGGATGGAGATGCCTTAGGATCGTTATTGGGCCTGGGCCTTGCACTCAGGCACGAAGGAAGGGATGTGACGCTGTTTACAGAAGAGCCTGTACCAGACACGCTGCGATTTCTGCCGGGTACTGAGTATATAGTCAATGATGTCCCAGATCCATTACCCCAAAAGACTATGCTGGTGGTTTTGGACTGCAATGAGCCCTCCAGGATAGGAATGTATGCACAGAGATTTATAGGGCAGGCCTCGTCTATTGTCGTCCTGGATCATCACCTGACCCAGGGTCCCTTTCTTGCCCAGGATACACGTCGTTTGATCAGCTATATACTTCCAGATATCTTTGCAACAGCGGCCTTAGTCCTGTGGAT
>JALTHV010000400.1 GCA_027004315.1 Deltaproteobacteria bacterium | reverse complement strand
CGGAGGAGAACAGGGAGGGTCCTATGCTGCAAAAACCTTAGAAAACAAGGGGCGAGAGCATGTTGGAAAAAGAAGCACCCTGTGATCGGTTACCAAAATGAAGCCTCCACTTATTGAGAAGTTACAAAAACGGCCTTGCTGTAACCGACAGCAGTAGCCTTTTTCAGGGCTTCAGTGCGGATTAATGGGCAGAGTGTCCTGATCTTGTGCATCAAGCGATGCTCCTGAAGCCCTGAAGAAGGCTACTGCTGTCGGGGATGTGATCGGTTAGGCCCTGATCAGACTCATCTTACTTCCTCAGCCGGGCAATACGTGAAAGGCTCAAGTCTACTGACTTTCTACTCAGCATCCCTTGAGACCAGACCTTGAAAAGGGTATTCAATGCCTCTCTTACACCCTGTGCCGTGCGGCAGATCAGTAAGAGGTCATGGCCTGCCAGGCTTGCCCTTACTGCCGCATCTCCCAGAGAACACTGAGCAGTAATTCCACCCATTTCAAGGTCATCGGTCAGCAGGAGACCCTGGAAACCCAGTTCATGGCGAAGGAGTCTGCCTGCTATGACCCTTGAAAAGGTAGCAGGTCCATCTGGATCCAGGGCGGGAAACACTACATGGGATGTCATCATGGCCTTCACTCCTGCCTTCACTCCTGCTCGAAAAGGAGACATCTCATCGAGCAATACCTCTCTTGAGGCAGTGACCACTGGTCGATAGAAATGGGGATCTCTCTTCACCCGGCCTATGCCTGGAAAGTGTTTGGCAGTGGCCCATACCCCATTGGCCTGCAGGGTCCTGATATAGTTCTCCCCCAGGGCTGAGACATCCTGGGCATAAGGCCCATAAGAACGATCTTTGAGAACACCTCTTACCCCTCTTGGAGCAAGATCCAGGACCGGCGCCAGGTTAAGCCCTATTCCCACTGAGGTAAGGACCTCTGCAGCACACTCTGCCTGGAGCTTCACCCGGTCCTCTGATTTCCCGCAAAAAGCAACCTCCTCGTTAGAGGGGATCCTTGGCCAAAAAGGAGGACCAAGTCTCTGGACAGGTCCCCCTTCCTGGTCAACCGCTATCAGAGGTGAAGGGAGTCCGGCATCGGCACAGGCCTCTCTGAGATCATTACAGAGTCTCTTTACCTGACCAGGACCTCCCTTTACATTTCTTGTAAAGAGGATAAAATTTCCCACTCCTTCTTCCTTTATGAGCGAGTGAGTCTCTATATCTAAATCAGTGCCAGGTATGCCTATCATAAGCAACTGGCCCATAGGATTTTTTTGATTCATCAGAAGCACCCTGTGATCGGTTTACGTCTGCCATCCTGCGAAGGCAGGAATCCAGTGACATAGTCACAAAATGTGATCTGCCTCCACTTATTGAAAAATTATAGTGATACGTAACTTCTCAATAAGTTGGGGCATCATTTTTGGTAACCGATCATATTCCCCCGGGCCAGCGGTAGCTTTTTTCAGGGTTTCAGTGCGGATTAATGGGCAGAGTGCCCTGATCTTGTGCATCAGGCGATGCTCCTGAAACCCTGAAAAAAGCTACCGCTGGCCGGAGATGCGAACGGTTACGCCAGAACTTATTGAGAAGTTACAGTGATACAATATAACTAGCTATAATTATAGATAAATATATTAGTCAGGGAGCTGAGTTAAAATCATATTATACCTCTTTAAGGAAAAAAGGACGATAACAGAATTGACAAAAGATGAAAATAAAGTAATTTCTCGATAAGTTGGGGCATCCATTCAGGACCTATTGAGAAATTACGGCTGCGATAGACAACTCATGAATTTGGCTGGAGTTTTACAGACAGTCTAGTCTGAAAGAGAGAAACCAGTAAATCCCCCT
>JALTHV010000399.1 GCA_027004315.1 Deltaproteobacteria bacterium | reverse complement strand
ACCCCTGAAGGCCTGAAGGCCTATGTAGATAGTAGCCGTACGAGGCAGGTTATTGCCAACCTCCTGGACAATGCTATCAAGTACGGCAGAGATGGCGGTATGGTAGAGATAAAGGCAGGCATCAAAGGCAAGGAACTTGTCGTATCTGTGGAGGACAATGGAGAAGGGATTGCCCCTGGAGACCTTCCCAGGATCTTTGATCGTCTCTATCGCGCAGATAAGAGTCGTTCGAGGCATGGCCTGGGGCTCGGCCTGAGCCTTGTCCAGGCCGTTGTCCACGCCCACAAGGGACACTGTGAAGTCCAGAGTACCCCAGGCAAGGGATCTCGTTTTACAGTATTCCTGCCGCAGATTGAAATGTTTTAAAGATTATCAAGGGTTTCAGTACGGATTAATGGGCAAAGTGCCTGATTTTGTGCATCAAACTATACTCCTGAAACCCTGAGAAAGGCTACTGCCGGCCGGGGATGTGAACAATTACATTTTAGCCATTTGTTGGCTATCCCTAACTACAGCGGATACAGCAGACGATTCGTAACCGTTCACACCCCCCTGTTGCAACCGTTCATGTCTCCGGCCAGTGGTAGCATTTTGAAGGGTTTCAGTGCGAATTAATAGGCAGAGGCCCTGATCTTGTGCATCAAGCGATGCTCCTGAAACACTTCAAAATGCTACCACTGGCCGGGGGGAATGTGAACAGTTATGACGATTCCGTCGCCAGACAAATCTATCTCTGGTCTCATTCCTGATCTGCGGCGATTAGGCTTCTGTACAAGCAGATCATCAGGAAATTGATTGACGGGGAGACTGATAATGGTACATTTAGGTTTTTGTGCAAGCAGATCATCACGAAAGAAGTGGTTGTTGATGAAAAAGCAACAAGAGAAATTGGGTCTGAAGGAACTAGTCGCCATGGGCGTAGGCGGAATGGTGGGTGGCGGCATCTTTTCCGTCCTCGGTCTTGCGGTGAGTCTAGCTGGTCATGCGGCGCTTTGGAGGGTGCCGCTGTCGTGGGTGGTCTGAGTGCTTTGGGCGCGGGACTCTATAGTATCGGAATTCCGAAGGACAGCGTGTTCCAATACGAGACAGCGGTCAAAGATGTTCTGTTTAAGGGAATAGAATAAAAAAGGAGAATAATAGTGAACAGTGATAAACTCATGTCTGTAGCAAGAGCAATCGTCGCAAGACAGAAGGGTGTATTGGCGGCAGACGAAAGTACTCCAACGATCAAGAAGCGTTTCGATCCGATCAATGTCGAGTCTACTGAAGAAAACCGTAGGCGATACCGCGAAATCCTCTTTACAAGTGAAGGTATTGAACGCTATCTCGGTGGTATCATTCTTTTCGACGAAACGCTACGCCAAACTACTCAAGATGGTACTCCCTTTGCTGAACTATTGTCGAATCGGGGAATCATACCAGGGATTAAGGTGGACAAAGGCGCAAAGGCACTGGCACTCTATCCTGGAGAAAAGATTACCGAGGGTCTGGACGGTCTGCGCGAGCGACTCTCCGAGTACAAACAGATGGGAGCGAAGTTTGCAAAATGGAGAGCAGTTATTAATATCAATGAGTGCGATATTCCTACATCGTTCGCTATTCATGCGAATGCCCATGGATTGGCTCGTTACGCCGCGCTCTGCCAGGAACTGGATATAGTGCCGATCGTAGAACCGGAGGTATTAATGGACGGCGCTCACGACATCGAACGCTGTGAAGTTGTCACATCCAGGGTACTCGAGGAGGTGTTTACCGAGCTTGATGCCCACCGCGTGCTGTTTGAGGGTATGTTGCTGAAACCAAATATGGTTATTCCTGGCATGAAATGCGAGCGTCAGGCAGACGCACAGCAGATTGCCGAGGCCACAATTCGCTGCCTGATGCGCTATGTACCTGCGGCTGTCCCCGGAATCGTGTTCCTGTCTGGCGGGCAGAATGCAGAAGACGCTACTGACAACCTAAATGCTATGAACGCGATGGGCCCGCATCCATGGCAGGTCAGTTTTTCATATGGGCGTGCGTTGCAGGCACCAGTACTTGCAGCCTGGAAAGGTCAGGAAGGTAACGTAGGTGCTGCTCAGAAGATATTCTTAAAACGCTGTAGGTTAAATGGCCTTGCCCGCGATGGAAAGTATACCAGGGCAATGGAATAGGAAGGAAATTTTATGCATAAACTTGTCCTACTCCGCCATGGTCTCAGTGAATGGAACATTCAAAATCGTTTTACCGGCTGGCATGATGTCGATCTGGCAGAGGCAGGCATTCTTGAGGCACACAAGGCCGGACAGACACTGCGTGATGCAGGGTTTCAGTTTGATGCCGCCTATACTTCGCTACTTAAGAGAGCGATACGCACACTCTGGATAGTTCTTGACGAACTCGACCAAATGTGGATTCCAGTTTTTCGTGATTGGAGGCTGAATGAGCGGTACTATGGGGCATTGCAGGGGCGCAACAAAGCTGCGACAGCCGCCAAATATGGCGAGGATCAGGTTCTGATCTGGAGAAGGAGCTACAATATTTCACCGCCGCCTGTTTCTGAAGATGACGATCGTTTCCCCGGCAAAGATCCACGATACGCCTGCATTAAAAAAAGCAGGCTCCCCAGAACCGAATCTCTAAAAGATACGGTTAAAAGGGTAATCGAGTGCTGGAATGAAATTCTATCCAAAGAGATAAGATCAGAGAAAAGGCTCCTCATCGTTGCACATGGCAACAGCCTCAGGGCACTCGTCAAGTATTTAGACCAAATCACAGATGAAGAGATTATCAAACTCAATATCCCTACGGGTATTCCCTTGATATACGAACTTGATCCTGATCTTAGGCCTGTACGTCATTACTATCTTGCGGATGAGGATACGGTCAAGGAGGCGATGTCCGCAGTTGCAAATCAAGGAAAGGCGAAGTGAGGAAACATTAAAGTGTACCTCATGTCAAGGCAAAAAGTGCCTTATTTCAGGTGTAGTATTTTGATCCCTTGGCCGGGGATATGAACAATTACAACAGACTACAGCCTATATTCATTGCCTATCCTACTTATGCAGAAGGGCGTCTATCTCCTTGTCTATCTGCTCCTTGACAGACATGAAGGGGGCAGGGTCATCACCCCGCTGGGTAAACTTCAGCCTGTGGATCTCGATTACCACTGGGAGCTCTGTGGCCCTGAACAGAGGGATTCGGGCCTTTACCACATCGGCAAGGCGCTCAATAAAGTGTAGTATGATGTCAAGCAGGAGGAACTGCTTTTCCGGACCGGCATAGGTATCCACTGGATCAAATGCACTCTGTTGCAGGAAATCGTTTTTTATAAGCCTCGCACCCTCGATGATCCTCTTCTGATCGTCAGGCAGGGCCTCTTCTCCCAGCAGTTTTACGATATTTTGCAGCCTTGCATCCTCCTGGAGGATATTGATGGTCTTTTCCCTGTGGGCCTTCCATGTCTCGCCCACCCGCTCTTTCCACCACGGCCCAACCATTGAGATATAGGCAGAATAGCTCTGGAGGTAGTTTATGGCAGGAAAGTACCTGGCGCTTGCAAGTTCTTTGTCAAGGGCCCAAAAACACTGGACAAAGCGTTTGGTGTGCATGGTTACAGGCTCAGAAAAATCTCCCCCTGGTGGTGAGACTGCACCTATGAGGGTCACTGAGCCCTTTTCACCAGATAGGGATACCACCTGTCCTGCACGTTCGTAAAATGCGGCAAGCCTGCTTGCCAGATAGGCAGGGAAACCCTCTTCAGCAGGCATCTCCTCCAGCCGACCGGATATCTCCCTCAGGGCCTCGGCCCACCTTGAAGTAGAGTCTGCCATAAGGGCAACGTCATAACCCATGTCCCTATAGTATTCTGCCATGGTGACCCCGGTATAGATGCTGGCCTCCCGGGCAGCTACAGGCATATCCGAGGTGTTGGCAATAAGGATAGTCCGTTCTATGAGCGGGCGCTGGGTCCGTGGATCCACCAGTTTAGGCAGGTCCACAAGGACGCCCGTCATCTCGTTTCCACGCTCTCCACAGCCTATGTAGACTATGATGTCTGCATCTGCCCACTTGGATAACTGGTGCTGTGTGACGGTCTTCCCGGTCCCAAAGCCCCCTGGTATGCCTGCAGTGCCACCCCTTGCCAGGGGGAAGAAGGTGTCTATTACCCTCTGCCCGGTAATGAGTGGCTCAGAAGGTACCAGGCGTTCCTGGTATGGGCGGATCTTTCTTACCGGCCACCTGTGGAACAGCCTGAGTTTATGAATTTTATCAGAAGGAGACCGGACTACTGCGATGACATCGTCAAGGGTATAGCCACCTTTAGGCAGGATACGCTCCAAGGTCCCCTGCACACCCGGAGGGACCAGGATTCGATGCGTAATGAGCTGAGACTCTGGCACCTCACCCAGGACCGCGCCTGGGGATACTATAGTGCCTTGCCTTACAGATGGGGTAAATTGCCATACCTTATCCCTTGGAAGGGCGGTCCCGGTCTTTCCCCTTCGGATAAAGTCTCCCCATTTCCCCCGGAGTATCTCAAGGGGACGCTGGACCCCATCAAAGATCTCACCTATAAGTCCTGGTCCGAGTTCCACATACAGGGGAAGACCCTTGGCATATACATCTGCCCCAGGCCGCAGGCCAGTCGTGTCTTCATATACCTGGATGGTGGCAAGGTCCTCATCAAGGCCAATAACTTCACCCACCAGGCGTTCGTCACCGACCTCTACCATCTCGTTCATTGAAAATCTGTGGGCAGGCCGGGCCTGCACTACAGGGCCGCTGACCGAGGTGACAACAGGCCGATGTATACCGGATTCCGTGGTTGATGCCTGTCTCTTTTCACTCAACGGTCTTACCACTCAGAAATTCTGTTGCCATCAGGTCATTAAGCCTGGGTTCTGCCTTCTTGAGCAGGGCATGGAACGAGAAATCAACAAGGACCTTTTTATTGGCGCTAAAGGCAAGGCATCCCCCATTGATGTCTGCTGGCTCAGGGAGGAGTTCTACCGTCTGTCCGGTCTCTTTTGATAGATCTGTAAGCAGGGCCTGAGAAAACAGGGCCTGATCATCTTTTCTCACCTGGATCCAGCAAGGTCCTTCAGACAGGCTTGAGATGGCCTGAATCGCAAGGAGCCTCAATATCTTTGGGTATCCTGGCCCATCCCGAATGGCCAAAAGCCTCTCTTCTGCACCCTCAAATACCTCTTTTAGGAGTGCCTGCCTTGTGATCATCACCTGTTGTCTGGCCTTTAGCTCTGCAGCACCTGTGACCTGTTGGGCACGCTGATATGCAGATTGCCGTTCCTGAGATGTCTGCACTTCGAGATCCCTTTGGGTATTCTCCTTGGCCTCCTGTAAGATGCGGTCTGCCTGTTTCCTGGCCCTGGAAAGGATCTCTTCTGCCTCTTTCTGGCCTTTTCCCCTAATTGCCCTGCATAGCAGAGATATCTGATCAGGTAAGGGCACGAGTTTCTCCTCCTCAGCGTCTCATCAAGGTCACCATAAGTTCCTTGGTGGAGGGTCGGCCAGGCAGAGGACCTTCTGTATCTGGAATCTCCACAACCAGGGGCTTATGGAGCCTGAAGACTATTTCATCTACCTCTGAACGAATAGAGTTGGCTATCCTTTCAGTGATCAATACCAGGCCGATGTCTGTGTCTTTTTGTGCAGACTCCAGGGCAGCTAGGGCATCTCCCCTGGTCTTGACCGCACGCGTATCTATACCTCCCAGAGAGAAGGCCATGCATGTCAGATGATCTGCTATGACCAGGATGTGCATAATTTCGAATTTCGAATTTCCAGTTTCGACATCTA
>JALTHV010000398.1 GCA_027004315.1 Deltaproteobacteria bacterium | reverse complement strand
AAAAGATTTTTGATGTATTGATGGGGACGAATCAATCCCAAGATGTCTTTTATACTGAACTCCATACGATTGCATCCTTAAACATAACGCTGAAGTCACCGGCAGGCGTGAAGCGCAGCGGAACGCCTGTCCGGTGAACTGACAGGTTCTGCCTGAAGTTACATATTTTCCTGCATTGATAAGGATCAAGCTACCTTCTTTGCAAGCAATTCCCGCACAGCAGGAACCAGTTCATTCGGAACTTTGACGAAAGTCTGGGATGCATCTTCCCAAGCAGCTTCGTCTTCGGCAACCGCTTCATCCTCAGTCTGGTTTTCATAATGATCAAGAACGCGCTTGACGCGCTCTTCATCCCATCCTTTTGGAAACCTACTTTGTTTCATCGTCTTTGTCTCCTTCGGCCTCGACGCCGATATGCTTTAAGGGGTTTCCCTACCAATTCATATGCCGTGATTACGAATACACTGTCGGACTCAGGATCAGGAACATAAATAACTCGAAGATATCGACCGCCCTGTGTCTGTCCGATAGCAATTCGAGAGTTTTCCTTGCCCGGACGGTCCTCGCCGGGCTTTTGGAGAACATCCTCGACCTCATCTTCCCGCACCTCATGTCTGTAAATGTGAGGGAACCCGGATTCTTTATCAAGATAAAAGCGAATCTTCATTAATTATACCAAAATGCAATTTTCGGTCAATTTTTGGAGCAGAACGCCTAAATCAGCCGCGCGCTGTTTTTTTCGGTCAGGTGCAATGAATTGTTCGCTGTTTTCTTATTCATTTCAAGAGGTTACTGACGAAACCTCTTGATAAGAAGTCCTTTCATTATTTTGTAGTGTTTATCATTGCCTGTTAGCAAAGGAAGACCATAGACAATAGCTGTAGAACCAATAAGAGCATCGGCAAGTTGCATAGCGTGGCTCAAGAAATGCTGCTCAACTGCAAACATGGCTTTTACAGATATTTCTTCTGTAATATATAAAATTTCACAATTCCAGGCGTGTAGAGCTTGGCGGAGACTGTTCAGTTCTTTTCTGTTTCTCATCCCTTGAACAAGTTCCATGTATGTAACAACAGAAATTGAAAAGCTTTCGAGGTTTTCTATGGTCTTATATGCCTTTTCATTTCCTCGCAAATACCAGATAAGGACATCTGTATCGACCAAGACCATTAGAAACGTCCTCTTCTTAAACTTCTTACATACTCATCTACGTTAGAAGATTGCTCATGATCCTTCCATATTCCAAATAACGGATATTTTGATGCTTTCCTTTTTTTATTCTCAAAAGGGATCAGTTTGGCACATGGCTTCCCTCGAAAAGTAATAACGACCTCTTCACCTCTTTTAACGGTTTCAATTAATTCTTTGGCGTGGAATCTCAGATCCTTGGCTGTCGCTTCCATTGTTTTTACCCCTACACAATAGGAAGTTTATATTTTACAGTATAAACTCTTTGGACTGGGTGTCAAATTTAGGATGCTTTTTTACAGCGAACAGTCCTAATATATGGAAAAATCCATCATATATTTTGATAACTGACCGATAAGGATAGAGATATCAGTCCATTATGAAAAATCAAGTGAAATTTCTCCCAAATCCAAAACTGAAGCTCATGGACCAGGTCAGGGAAGTCCTCCGGCCGGACCGAGCAGACCTATTGCAAATGGATACTGGAGAAGCAGAGGAGTCAGCCATCGAAAATAGAAATTAATCTCTGACATTGCCTCTTGAGATACTATAATTCTTGTATTAGGCACGACCTTACCGACTACAAGCAGAAGACTGTTTCTACTCAAGTTTCGGACTTGGATTAACCTCTTGAAAATCAGGACCTTGTGGCCTCTTTCAGGCCCCCAACAAATTCCCC
>JALTHV010000397.1 GCA_027004315.1 Deltaproteobacteria bacterium | reverse complement strand
TAACCATCCACGTCCCGGCCAGCAGTAGCATTTTGAAGGGTTTCAGTGCGGATTAATAGGCAGAGTGCCCTGATCTTGTGCATCAAGCGATGCTCCTGAAACCCTTCAAGAGGCTACTGCTGGCCGGGGGGAATGTAAAATATAAGCAATTATTTTGCATTAGCTTGTAGTTTTTTTGGCTTTTGCAGCATAGAAGACCCCATCTCCGAAATTTTCCCCCTCTGTAATGATATTGCTGGCGATCTTGGAAGACCTTATTACAGGCCTGGGGGATTGAATTTGAAACCACCTCTCGAATACCTTGCGGGCAATAGGCGCAGCGACAGAGCCTCCATGTCCACCGTGTTCTACCAGCACGGCTATCGCCAGCTCAGGCCTCTCTGCCGGGGCATAAGCCACAAACCAGGCATGGTCTCTGAATTTAAAGGGCATAGCATCTTCATTCTGTTGACGTCTGGACTGTCCTATTACCTGTGCAGTACCGGTCTTCCCCGCAACATGGATATTAGGTAATCTACACTGTTTCCCTGTCCCCTTCTTTTCCTCCACTGCCCCAAGAAGTCCCAGCTTAATTGTCCTCAAGTGCGATTTAGATATTGGCAAAGTCCCCATGACCTCACTATGGAAAGATGTAACAGTGTGACCATCCGGATCCAATATTTTTTCCATATAGATCGGACGATACAGACGGCCTCCATTGGCCACAGCCGCCATCAAACGGGCCATCTGAAGGGGAGTTACAAGGGTAAAGCCCTGGCCTATGGCCGTAATGAGGGTCTCTCCCTTCTGCCAGCGCTTATGATATCTCCTGAGTTTCCAGGCAGGTGTGGCAACAAACCCACTGTTCTCATTGGGAAGATCAATACCAGTCTTTGACCCCAGACCAAAGGCCCTGGCATATTTTGCTATCTTTTCAATTCCCAGCTTGAGGCCAACCTGATAAAAATAGGTGTCGCATGACTCTACTAAGGCCTTATGCATATTGGTCTGTCCATGTCCACGCCAGCTCCAGTCTCTAAAGACTCTTCTACCTAGGCGGTAGCTGCTTCCACAATTAAGTATTGTGTTTTTTGTAACTACTCCTTCCTCTAGTGCCGCAGCAGCCGTAACGATCTTGAACGTTGAGCCAGGGGCGTAGCTACACTGAAAGGCCCTGTTTAATAAGGGTCTTGTGACAGGGTTATTTAATGCCTTCCATTGCTTTTTACTGATACCCCTGATAAAATCGTCGGGATCGAAGCCAGGACTGCTGACCATGGCGAGTATCTGGCCCGTTTGAGGATCCATAGCAACGATGGCACCAGGCCTGCCTTTCATGGCCTCTTCTGCTGCCTGTTGGAGGTCCAGATCAATAGAGAGATACAGGTTTTTCCCTGGAGTGCCAGGTTCTTCATCTATTACCCTTACTAGATGTCCTTTTGCATCCACTTCTAGCCTTCGCTGGCCATCTTTTCCGGCCAAATCTGATTCAAATCGGGCCTCTATTCCACATTTTCCTATCAAGTCTCCCGGGTACTTATTCTTATAGCGTCCTTTCCTAAGTTCCTCCTCACTGATCTCTCCCAAGTAACCCAGCAGATGGGGGGCAATACCCCCATAGGGATATTCCCTGGCAGGAGTTACCTCTATAGAGACACCTGGCAAGTACAAGAGCCGGGCCTCTATCATGGAGAGGGTCTTCCAGTCAATCCCTCTCTTAATGACAATGGGGATATATTTAGGTTCAGTGTTCCCTAAATGGAGACGGGTCCTGATTTCGGCCTCTGTCTCTCCTAGCAAAGGATAGAGTTTGCCTAGGAGGGCCTCCATATTTTTTACATCTTCCCTGACAATACATACATTGAAGCAGGGCCTTACTCCTGCCAATAGACGCCCA
>JALTHV010000396.1 GCA_027004315.1 Deltaproteobacteria bacterium | reverse complement strand
CTTCTCAATAAGTTCTGGCGTAACCGTTTGCGTCTCCGGCCAGCGGTAGCTTTTTCCAGGGTTTCAGTGCGGATTAATGGGCAGAGTGCCCTGATCTTGTGCATCAGGCGATGCTCCTGAAACCCTGGAAAAAGCTACCGCTGGCCGGGGGGAATATGATCGGTTACCAAAAATGATGCCCCAACTTATTGAGAAGTTACGAAAAACCTTGCATCTTGGCGACTTTACAGGATATTTTGGATTTTTTACGAAACCATCAAACTTGCCTACACCTTAAAAACCCTGTAATTTCTGGCCAACACCATCAAAATCCAGAAAATGAATCAAAATTTAGGCATGCACCAGGAAATAGAAAAGACAGGACCGGATCTATCAAAGTCCTCATCTGAAGTCACTAAGGACTGTATCAGAGACTATGGGATCAAGGTCCTTCAGCCCAGGAATGGCTATCGTTTCTCTGTGGACTCGTTGCTGCTTGCGGACTTTGTAAAATCCAGAAAAAACGATCATATCCTGGATATTGGCACAGGATGCGGGATTATAGCCCTGATCCTTGCCAAAAAGGACTGCAGTGTAAAGATCACTGCCATTGAGATACAAAGGGATCTCACTGAGATCGCAATAGGGAACGTCCATCTGAACTCCCTGGATGGGCAGATAAGGGTATATGGAGAGGACCTAAACAGGATCCCAGACATGTTTTCTGCAGGTAGTTTTGACCATGTAGTGGCCAATCCGCCCTATAGATCTCCGGTATCCGGAAGGCTATGCAAAAATCCCCAAGAGAACCTCGCAAGGCATGAGATCCTGACAGATCTCGGCCAGATACTCTCTGTAGCCCGCTACGTACTCCATCCTGGGGGACGAGTAAGTCTTATCTATCCTGCTGACCGCACAGTCAGACTATTGAGCAGCATGCACGACCTGGGGCTTGAACCCAAGAGATTGGAGATGGTCCACTCTAACCCTGGCTCACAGGCCAGGCTGGTCCTGGTTGAAGGGTGTAAGGACTCTGGAGAAGAAGTCAGGGTATTGCCTCCGGTATTTCTGAATAGTTCGCAAGGGCGAACACAGAGAAAAGGCCATATCCCTTGTCATAGAGGTCTGGATTACACCTGAATGTTGCGTGCAAAGCCCAGAGCAGCCAGGTTTTGTCTCCTGCGGAATTCATCCTCCTCTGTATAGTTACATAATTTACATTGGTCCCTCTTAGGGACAAGCCTCCTGTCCTCAAGGTCAGATATGATCTTTATCAGGCTTTCCTCAACAGTTTCCCTGTCCGTATCGACTACAAGCTCTGGGGCCCGTGGTTCCTCATATGGATCAGAGATGCCGGTAAAACTGGGGATTTCCCCGGCACGGGCACGGGCATAGAGTCCCTTGACGTCCCGTTTTTCGGCCACGGCCAGGGGACAGTTACAGAAGACCTCAATATATTGTCCAATCAGCCGCCGATTTTGTCTCCTTGCGTTGGCGTAGGGGGCAATGGCCGCTACCACGCTCACTATATCGTTTTTGGACAAAAGATATGATACAAACCCTATTCTCCGGACATTGATATCTCTATCACGCTTAGTAAAGCCCAACTCCTGGCTGAAGTTGGTCCGTATTATATCGCCATCCAGCAATTCGGCCTTGATGCCCCGGCGTTTCAGCTCCAGGTAGACCCCTCGTGACAGAGTCGTCTTTCCAGACCCGGATAGACCCGTAAACCATAGAGTAAAACTCACAATAATCTCCTGACAAATCGAGTTTATAAGAGATCCTGACCCTCTTTACGTAACTGTTCACATTCCCGTAGACACGGACGGTTGCAACAGGAGAGGGTGTGAACGATTACTTCTTTTTCACATAACTGTTCACATTCCCCCCGGCCA
>JALTHV010000395.1 GCA_027004315.1 Deltaproteobacteria bacterium | reverse complement strand
CAAAGGCATAAATCTTTTACTTTGAGCTTTGAGCTTTCAGCTTTCAGCTTTGAGCTTTCAGCTTTGAGCTTTCAGCTTTGAGCTTTCAGCTTTGAGCTTTCAGCTTTGAGCTTTCAGCTTTGAGCTATTTTCACGCTAAACATTCATAGCCAGATATCTCGCCCCTGGACATGAAATGAAAGCACCATACGGTAAATTATACACTTCAAACGTAACTTCTCAATCCCAACGTCTTGTCTGGCTGGTCTATTGCTCAGATGTAACCGTTCACGTCCCCGGCCAGCGGTAGCCTTTTGAAGGGTTTCAGTGCGGATTAATAGGCAGGGTGCCCTGATCTTGTACATCAAGCGATGCTCCTGAAAGCCTGAAAAGGTTACCGCTGGCCGGGGGGAATGTGAACGGGTACGATCAGCTTGCTAAAGGGAGGAACTCTGGTACCAGGAGGCACCTTTACCCCTTCGAGATAACTGAAGGCACCTAGTTCTGCCCCTTCACCTACTCTTGTTCCGCCCTTCAGGACTACGTGAGGACCAATTGTGACGTCACGGGACAGCATGACCCCTGGCTCTATATAGACAGATCTGTAGAGTTCGAAAGTCACCCCGGCCTCCATCCAGCCCTTCCTTATCCTATCCAACATGATATCTGCGGCCCTCGCAAGGTCCATCCTTGAATTAACTCCCCATACTTCATCTTCAGCAGCATTACTAATAGCCCCTACCGGGATACCTCTGGATACCGCTATGCCAACTATGTCAGTCAGATAATACTCCCCCTGAGCATTCTCACAGCCAATACTGTCCAGGGCATCAAATAAAAATTCTGAATCAATTGCATAGATACCAGTATTCACTTCGGTTAGTGATCTTTCGGCCTCTGTGGCATCTCTCTCCTCAACTATGCCCTGGACCTCTGCCCTATCAGAGGCAGACCTGAGTATCCGCCCATATCCACCAGGATCCTTCAGATAGGCAGTCAGGATGGAAATAGACCTCCCAGATCGCTCATGGGCTCGCATAAAGGAGGCCAAAGTACCCTCCCTTAGCAAGGGCGTATCGCCACAGAGAATCAATACATTACCACAAAATCCCTTTAAGACCGCCTTTGCACACAACACCGCATGACCTGTACCAAGCTGCTGCTCCTGGGTTACCAGCTCAACCTGCTGCCTTGCCAGGTAGTCCCTGACAAGCTCGCTGCCATGACCTATCACCACTACCTTTAAGGCCATATCCAAATTTTTTAACGGGCCCAAGACATACCCTATAAGGGGTCTTCCGAGGAGAGGATGCATTACCTTCGGGATCTCTGATCTCATCCTGGTCCCCATACCTGCTGCAAGTATAATAGATGCCCAGGAATTAGTATCTGCCTTCATAGGCAAACCCTCCAGAAACAAAAAGAGGCAGACTAACGCCTGCCTCTTTTTTCTCAAATCTAATACTCACCAGATAATAAGATCCTATTAAGTCTGAGCACCCCCTACGTGGAGCCTCACAAGGGCCCTGGTAAGGGCAGCTCGGGCACGTGCCATGTCTATTTCTCCCTTCCGAGCCTCAGCCTCCTGCAGTCTACGCTCAGCCCTTTCTTTGGCCCTGAGAGCCCTGTCTATATCAATTTCTGTAGCCAGCTCACCAGATTCGGCCAGCACGGTCATACGATTATTTGATACATCACAGAATCCGCCACTTATTGCTAAACGGACTGCCTGCCCATCATTGACATAATGCATCTCACCTACCTTAAGCGTAGCTAAGAGAGGGCAGTGATTTGCCATTACACCAAAAACGCCATTGGCACCAGGTGCACTAGCCAACTCCACTTCTTCGCTCATCACTAAGCGCGAAGGGGTAACAACCTCAAGAAGTATCTTGTTTGCCATTTATTTTCCCTATATCTATATCTACATCTATAGCTTCACGATCATTCAGTTAGGCTATTCGCTGTATAATACTGTCAGTATTAAGCACAGGCACAGACTTTTATCCTTTTTTGGCCTTTTCTATGGCCTCTTCAATAGTACCGACCATATAGAAAGCCGCCTCGGGCAGATCATCATGTTTACCATCCAGGATCTCAGCAAATCCACGAATCGTGTCTTCAACCTTTACATATTTACCAGGCATACCTGTAAAGGTCTCGGCCACAAAGAATGGCTGAGAGAGGAACCTCTGGCACCTCCGAGCCCTCTCTACCGTGAGCTTGTCCTCATCTGAGAGTTCATCCACACCAAGGATAGCGATGATATCTTGGAGGTCCTTGTACTTCTGCAAGGTCTGCTGAAGCAGACGGGCCACCCGGTAGTGTTCCTCACCCACGACAAGGGGATCAAGGATACGTGATGTAGAATCCAACGGATCCACAGCGGGATAGATGCCAAGTTCTGCAATCTGTCTCGAAAGGACGACTGTACCATCAAGGTGAGCAAAGGTAGTAGCAGGAGCAGGGTCAGTCAAGTCATCTGCCGGCACATATACACACTCAACAGCAGTAATGGAACCCTTGTTCGTAGATGTAATCCTCTCCTGTAATGCCCCTAAGTCTGTAGCAAGGGTTGGCTGGTAACCCACGGCAGAAGGAATGCGGCCTAAAAGGGCCGAGACCTCAGATCCTGCCTGGGTAAACCGGAATATATTGTCAATAAAGAAGAGTACGTCCTGGCCCTCTTCATCTCGAAAATACTCTGCTGAAGTGAGCCCGGTAAGACCGATCCTAGCCCTGGCCCCAGGTGGCTCTGTCATCTGACCATAGACCAACGATGCCTTGGGCAAGACCCCCGAGGCCTTCATTTCATGGTACAGGTCATTTCCTTCACGGGTACGTTCGCCAGCACCACAGAATACCGAGATACCACCATGCTGCATGGCAATATTGTGGATCATCTCCATCATAATAACGGTCTTTCCAACACCGGCCCCACCGAACAGCCCCATTTTACCGCCTCGCGGAAACGGGACCAACAGATCCATGACCTTGACGCCAGTCTCAAGGAGATTAACACTCGTATCCTGTTCGATAAAACTGGGACACTTGCGGTGAATAGGTAATTTATGTGTATCATCAATTGGTCCCAATCCATCAACCGGACGACCTACGACATTCATAATCCGACCCAGAGTCGGCTTGCCAGCAGGAATCGTTATTGGACTACCAGTATCTTTGACAGGCATATCACGGACAAGCCCATCAGTAGTATCCATGGCAATACAGCGTACCGTACTGTCACCTAGATGCTGCGCAGTCTCAAGGATCAAATTATCCTCCGTGTCATCTATAGCCGGATTAGTGACGGTAAGAGCGTTTAGAATAGATGGTAACTTCCCAGACTCAAACTCCACATCGACAACAGCACCGATGACCTGAGATATCCTCCCCATATTTGCAGTTTCAGCAGCCATTTATTATTCTACCTCCCCAGGCACCTGATCTCGGCGCCAAATATTTTTCTTGGTAGCCAGGGCCTTATAGACTTACTTGAGGGCCTCGGCTCCGCCAACAATATCCATAAGCTCAGCAGTTATTGCACTCTGTCTGGCCTTATTAAAGGCCTGAGTAAGATCTGCTATCATATCTTTACATGCACGGGTCGCATTGTCCATGGCGGTCATACGTGCAGCCTGCTCACTGGCTCCAGTCTCCAACATGGCATGCATAATCTCTACGTTCACAAACATAGGCATTAACTGGTTAAGGATCTCCTCAGGCTTTGGTTCATATATATATGTAGCCTTTGCACCTTTGGGTTCCTTCGCCTCAGCCCCTCCAAGGCCTTCAGTGCTGATAGGCAGGATACGGTTCAGTGTAGGACGTTGTACTACTACATTGATAAAACGCCCATAAAGCACGTGCACTTCGTCTACCTTTTCCTCAAGAAACAAATTTATGGCATTTTGACCAACCTGCCTCGCATTAAACATCTGGATATTACCCATGATGCCTACAGTGCTTTGTACAACTTCAAATGGACTCTTCTTAAAGAAGACGTTCCCTTTTCTTCCAATACAGGACAGACAGGCCTCATGACCCTTCTCCTTCTGAGAATCCAGGAATTTTCCAGCGGCCTTTATAAGATTTGCATTGAATGCCCCGCACAGACCCCTGTCAGAGGTCACCAAGATCAGCATGATTCTCTTTACGGGTCTAGCTGCCATGAGTGGAAAGTCCTTAGGATTGATACCGGCTCCGGCTAACTCACCCATGACAGAAGAAAACTTCTCCGCATAAGGACGAAAGTCCTCCATACGTTGCTGGGCCCCACGCAACTTTGCAGCAGCCACCATATTCATGGCCTTGGTAATCTGCTCAGTCTTTTTTATGCCTACTATCTTGAGCTTAATATCTTTCAGCGATGCCATTTATAGACAGCCCCTTTCCCCTTAAAGATTACGGTTCGCCTTGAACTGCTTGACAAAATCCCCGATTGCCGAGCCCATCTTCTTGTCAAGGCTATCATCTATGGCCTGCTTTTCTTTGAGCTCGCTAAAGATATCAGGATGGCTCTTTTCTATGAAGTCATAGAGCTCCCCCTCAAAATCATGGAGTATATCAACTGGCAAGTCATCCAGATAGCCACGCGTACCAGAATAGAGAATAGTCACCTGTTTCTCCATTGGAAGGGGATGATACTGGGGCTGCTTAAGGATCTCTACCAGACGCTCACCACGATTAAGCTGAGCCTGTGTAGCCTTATCCAGATCACTGCCAAACTGGGCGAATGCAGCCAGCTCACGATACTGGGCCAGATCAAGTCTCAGGGTACCGGCGACCTGCTTCATGGCCTTTACCTGAGCTGCACCACCGACACGGGATACCGAGAGACCTACATTGATTGCCGGACGGACACCTGCGAAGAAGAGCCCTGGCTCCAGATAGACCTGACCGTCTGTAATGGAAATCACATTTGTTGGTATATATGCAGACACATCACCCTGCTGGGTCTCAATGACAGGAAGTGCTGTAAGACTACCTGCACCCAAGTCATCGTTTAACTTGGCGGCCCTTTCCAAGAGCCTTGAGTGATTGTAGAAGATGTCACCAGGATAGGCCTCACGTCCTGGAGGACGCCTGAGCAACAATGAAAGTTCACGGTAGGATGCAGCCTGTTTTGACAGATCGTCGTAGAGGATAAGGGCATGCTGCCCCTTGTCACGAAAATATTCACCCATGGCACATCCCGCATAGGCAGCCATATACTGCAGAGATGCAGGTTCGCTGGCACTGGCCGCAACTATGGTAGTATAGTCTAATGCCCCGTACCGGCGCAGGGCCTCAGCAACTAAGGCCACAGTAGCCTGCTTTTGTCCAGATGCTACATATATACAGTACACATCTGTATCCTTCTGGGCAATAATGGCATCCACACAGATGGCCGTCTTCCCTATCTGACGGTCACCAATGATCAGCTCACGTTGCCCCCTGCCCACTGGTGTCATGGCATCTATTGCCTTAAGACCGGTATAGCACGGCTCATGGACGCCCTTTCTGGCGATCACACCAGGGGCCTTCATCTCTATATGCCTAGTCTCCTTTGTATCGATCGGCCCCTTACCATCTATAGGATTGCCAAGGGCATCGACAACCCGGCCCAATAAGGCCTCACCAACCGGCACCTCGGCAATTCTGCCCGTCCTCTTGACAAGGTCGCCTTCTTTAATCCCCCTGATGTCACCCATAATGGCAACACCGACATTGTCCTCTTCAAGATTTAGGGCAACGCCCATGATACCGCCGGGGAATTCCAGGAGTTCCATGGCCATACAGTTTCGTACACCATAGACACGGGCAACATTATCACCGACTGACAGCACTGTACCTGTCTCGGCGAGATCAATTGTCTTTTCATAGTCCT
>JALTHV010000394.1 GCA_027004315.1 Deltaproteobacteria bacterium | reverse complement strand
CGACACTATCTGGCTCAATGCTATCCAGGGAATCAGACAGATTTGCCTTATCCACTTTCTTGGCAATGATCTTGGCTGCTACTGTCAGTTCTGACAATATCGATGTAAAGGCCCCTGTTGCCTCTGGCCGCTCTTTTTGTCTGGACAGAATAAATTCAGTAACAGTTATCCCTTTAGTCATTCCAAATTTGCTCCTTTTTATATAGAAACTAATCTATTAGGCTATTAGTTGGGTTATAGTTATATCAATTTTACCTAACAGGAATAGCCTACAGCTAATAGGCTATCTTTTCTAAAGTTCTAGCCAGGACTCAGAAAATATGGTCTTACCCATCAAGACCCTGGTAGTCTTGTAATACTCAAGTTCCTTCGGAGAAAGGGTGGCAGGGTCGGGTTCATTCCCGTCCATAATATCCTGCACCAGCTTTACCAGCTCCGGCCTCTGTCCATGGGCCAATTCTATTAATTCCTGATCGTATACGTCAACAATTGCTGACCATAATCCATATTTCATATACATGGCCAGCATACCTCGGTTGAGATATGGCCGTTTTTCAGCAGAGACACCGTTCGAGACATTTGAGAGGCCTATTATTGACTTTACCCCTGGGGCAATCTCTGGCAACATGCCCATAAACTCCAACCCACTCATTACCTGAGCTGACCCCAGGGTTATTGGAGTGATAATGGGATCTAATAAGATCTTTTCGTTTGGGATCCCTGCCTCGTTCATGGCCATGGAGAGTTCTACAGCCATGGTTGCCCTTTCATTAGAGTCCCTGGGCATGCCCTCCACACCCCAGAGCAGACCTACCACCTTACAGCCTGTCTCTGCGGCTATAGGTATAAGCTTTTTCATCCGCTCAGGCTGGAGTGAAATAGAATTCATTACATGGTCTTGTGGATTTCTGGCCGCTTTCATGCCGGCAATCAAGGCATCGGCATTAGTAGTATCCAGAGAGAGGGGACAGTCAGTAGTCTCTTCTACAAGACGGACTATCCAGGGCATTAACTCGGCCCCATCCTTTCGGGCAGGACCGATGTTGAGGTCCAGGAAATCCGCCTCGTTTGCCACCTCTTCATTGGCCATCAACTGGATCGGCCCAGGATCACGTGCCTTCATGGCCTTTCCTGTCCTGGTGCCCATGATATTTATACTTTCAGCTATACAGTGGACATACATTTTTTTGCCCTTAATCTCTTTCTATCCCACCGAATCTATCATCCAGGTTGCCACTCTCTCAAAAAAGGAGATATATGGCTTGCCTCTCTGGGGCCAACCTGGATCTTCCAGTCTGGGAGCTCTTCTTCCAGTTCACCTTTTATAGAGGCCAGATATCCAGGGATAATAAGATTCCTGTGATTGACCTTATCTGCTATACTGGATTTCTTGATAAACATGGCTATGAGGTCGGCACTGAATTTCCCCGCAGCCCATGCAGTAAGCACTGAAAGGCCCTCTGTGTCCTTGATGAGCAGCCAGGATGGTACCTTGCTACCTTCCACCTCCCCTGAGACAATAAAATAGGTCAAGGAGAAATTACATGTAATGAGTACAGGAGAATTCTCGTCTGGCCCGTTTATTGGGTAAATATTTTCCTCAACCACCATTGGCCGTTGTGGATCGGTGAAGATATTCAGTCGCTCAAGCAAGAGCGGGAACAAGATATCGCCCTGTAGGTCTGAGAGGACTATGATGCCGGCATATTTGGCCAGAAGTACCGATGAAACCATTGCTTCCAGCATAGGGTCCTCGGTCATCTTACAGGGAAAACAGATACTAGGAAATCCAAGGGCCTTGTACTTGTGCCTTATAGAGGCCCTGCGTATGGCCACATGGTCTTCAAATGCGGCCCTTATAGTCCTGGCACCTGTATCCAGGACAAGGTCCTTAAGACCCATTCCCTGGAGCTGTTCTGAGAGCTCTGCGGCATCTCCCAGGCTCTCACCGCTTACTACCAGAGGGCAACCTGCCTCCTTGGCCACTTCTGCCATGGCATCTGAATTCTCCCTGGTAGCAGAGTAAAGAAGGGGTTTATTATCTCCGCAGGCCTTGGCCCCGGCTGCAAGACAACCGGCATGCTCACTCATAAGGATAAGAGCGGCATCGGGACATTCATCCTGGACATGCCCTACCAGAGAAGTAAATGCCCCTTCATCGCCAGTAGCATCATTTACAGCTATCAGATCTGCCTTGAGTACCAATCCTACACGGTCATAGTGCAACTCATTGAAACGTTTTAAACGCCCCGCGATATCCTCTTCCCCCATATCGGTCCTGACCAGGACGGCTATACCTGTCGGGTGTTCAAACCTCTTCTCGTGACGATACAGACAGGTCTCTCCCCCTATCACAAAGGCATTATCACCCTTGCCAATCTTAATAGTCCTGACAGGTGGGGCTGAGGCCTCTCCCACTTTTTCTTTGACCTCTTCAGAGACATATGGGCATGCCCCTATTTCCACCTGACCGGCTGCTACCTTCATGGCAAAGGCCAGACAGGTAGACACTCCACACTCTCCACAATTCGTCTTGGGGAGCATCTTCAGGATCTCTATCCCCGTAAGTGCCATGAATTATTCCTTTCCTATCAGACTACGCTCTCCATATTCAGAGCAGGATGCCCCTTTTCCTGCAAGAAATGGAGCACTTCTTCTTCTGTGATGCCTACTTCATCGTCTGCTATCATATCAATAAGATTGGGCATGCCCTCTTCTTCAGCCCTCTTCTGGAGCCGGTCCCTGAGTTCCTCTTTGAGTATCTTGGGCATCCATACCACACGCTTGAGCCCACCCTCTGCCTGCATAAATTTTCGGCTGCAGATAAAATGCTTTGAAATACCAAGAAAGCCAGGGGTGACCTGCCCTCCACCAACCATCCCGGCCGTGGTACTGAACTTCATCCCGCTTGGTGTCATCCCCGGGTAAT
Organism: Deltaproteobacteria bacterium; assembly: GCA_027004315.1. Lineage (GTDB taxonomy): Bacteria > Desulfobacterota > Dissulfuribacteria > Dissulfuribacterales > UBA3076 > JALTHG01. The sequence goes on along the minus strand of JALTHV010000394.1, from coordinate 2,937 downwards.
CCCTGTTTACAATCATTATCCCGTTACAGGTAGGGAGTATGGTGGCAACACACTCAAAGCAGCCGCAGGCAGTCATTGGGTCTACCATCAGGCTGTATAAGCTGACCCGCTCAACCTTGCCTCTGGATCCCTGCTTGACGAATTCGTTTATACCTCTCCACTGACCGAGCTTGGCATCGATGAGATCTCCCTTGGGTACAGGCTGATTCGGGCCTGTGGGATTGATTTCATAGGAGGCCTTACCATCCAGCCAGTTATATGCACCACACATACCTACACGCTCAGGGGTAATTATGCATACATGGCTCGGGGCAAAGGACTGGCAGAGTGTACAGGAATAGAAGGTATCTTCACCCTCGTCCGTCATGGAGCCCAGGCGGTCGTCTCTGGCACGGTAGACATCTTTTGCTATCTCGATGATCTCCTTTACCCGGGCCTCTTCTGTATATATTTTTACCTGGATCTTGTCCACAATGGCCCCAAAATCCTGGTGGAGTTTTCCATAGAGGATACGACCAATATGCTCAAACTTAAATCCCTTTTCTATGGCCGCCTTACTGACCCTAAGCCACATTATGTTCCGCTGCCCGATGTGCATGATCCCCTGGGCATAGTTGATCAGGTGATGAAACTGTCGCTCAAGGATGGGCTCAAAGTCAGACTGCATCTGCCGGCCTGCCACCTCGGCCAGTATAGCAAGGGGGAGTTTGGCCCCCTCTTCCACATCAGTCATCTCCGGCCCCTCTACAGTAACAAGCCCGTCTTCTACCTCTTCCATATCCCTGGAAACCAGGAGTTCTACCGCAAGGGTCCTTCCACCACCACATTCAAGATGGAGGTCATCCTTTCTTACACGCTCACCCTCGAAGGCAGGACCATACGCCGTAGGAATATCGATCTTGGAGACAGTGACCTTGAGTCCCCTTACCTCTATGGCCCTTTGTACGATCTTGTCATATGGGACCTGGCTGACCACATGTTCGTAGGTACAGATGCCGGTTGGCAGCACCTCTGGTATATCCCAGTCGGATATGGTTGGGAAACCCCAGTTTATGGCACCTGCAGCATTGGCATACCACTCATCAGAGACCGGGCCAAAGGCAATGACAAAGGCAAAGATCCGGTCCTTATTGTAGATAAGATTTCCCTTGAAGTCACCAGGCTTTACGCCTCCAAAGGCAAGGGCAACACGGCAGGCAAAGCCCAGGGCAAACACCGCAGAGGTATAAGTGGTACCAAATGGAACGAGCCGGGTAGACCAGCCAATCTGGACACTTTGCTTTAGCAAGAGATCCGGCAGAGTTATCCCATTGGTCTGGTCGTGCATAAAGATATAGAGATTTTTTTCCTGCAGCTCTGTGGCGATCTTGACCGCAATCTCTGAGTCTGGAGGGGCACCGAGTATGGCGGCAAAGCCAGGGGCAGTGCCGTCAACGAACTCCACACCACGCTTGCGGAAGATCACGTCATCAGCTGCCCCAAGCCATATACGGTCATCGACAGGGTCCTCGGTCTCTGTATAAAAGCCCGGGCTATCGATATAGCGGATGGCCTCATACATCTCCTCAGCAAACAGAGTGGCCATCCCGGCGTCCAGGGCAGGTGCCAGGTATGGCAACCATCGATGTTCATCCACTAATGCCGGTAACAGCCTGCGACACTCCTGGAAGATATCCTTCATGTCGCCCAGTTGTTTTACTTTGGCCCCAAGGATGCTATAGATTACTGGCAGGTAATAGGCCGTATTGGGAAAGGCAACCTCATGCTCAGGCCCATACTTTTTGAGGGTCTCTTCATACTTCTCTTCAGCCATGTCCACTATCTTATGGGCCCCTCGAATCGCTGCAGAACAGATAATCTTTGACATTACAATCCTCTCTGAAAAAGATATTTTGGAACTATACCTATTCTATCATTGCCTGAATCAATGCCTCTGTCAGGGCAATTGCCTTCGGATGCCTCATCACCATGAGTTCGCCACCGGCAAGTAACAAGACAGAGGCGGTTATTGCCTCCATGAGGACGCTTCTACGTTCCTGGTCTCCCATGAGGGCATCACTTGGAAGACGGCATTCCTTGGCCTTCCAGACCTCTCTTCCCAGGTTGCATATAAAAGGTACCCGGAGCTTTTCGTCCTGTTGAGTCAAGGCAGCGAGCCTTATACGCTCCATGACTGAATAGGCATACTCAATGCCATAACCCACTGCCCCTATAGAGGGGTCCATCACGACCTGGTCCAGGGATACCCCAAGGTTCTCTAACAATATATTCAACTGCTTGGCAAGATTTACGTCAATAGGAGTGGATGCTACCACCGGGAGTTGAAAGGCCATGGCCGTAGCCCCCAGAGCACGATAATTTGCATCACTCAGCGGGGCCATACATACCTTGCGATTACCTATATCCCCCACAAGGCTGGTCACATCTCTCAGGGTCTCGGTATCTTTATCGGCATTTCCACAACCCCAAAGGATTATAGGCACATCCACCCCCTCTATGACTGACTGCGCTGTCTTTGCTACCTCGTCCGAGGGGCGGTCCATTCCATTTGGGTCACTGCTGATAAGGGAGAGAGAGATGGCCTTTGCACCATATTTTTCTACACACTTTTTGGCCCATGCAACTGGATCAGAGAATACATCAGAATAATACCTACTCAAGACATCGGGCCACTCCTCAGGCTCAGAATCCAGGACCTCAAAGGCCACCTGAGGCGCATGGCCCATATTCCCCTCAAAAAGGTGGAATGGCAGAGTAGCCTCTCCTCCGACTGTCAACGCCTTCTCTCCTCCACCAAATTTTACCTCCCTGATGGCGCCTGTACAGGGTTCTATAAACTGGTCCTCTGGTATAGACCCTGCCCTCTCAATAAGAGATCTGGTCTCTTTGGCCAGCTCAAAGGCAAAGAACTTCTCTGCCTCGGTTGGGGCAGGAGGG
>JALTHV010000393.1 GCA_027004315.1 Deltaproteobacteria bacterium | reverse complement strand
TTTCAGGAGCATCGCTTGATGCACAAGATCAGGGCACTCTGCGATTAATCCGCACTGAAACCCTGAAAAAAGCTACCGCTGGCCGGGGACATGGACGGTTGCAACAGAAGGGGGTGTGAACGGTTACGTTTCAGGAGCATCGCTTGATGCACAAGATCAGGGCACTCTGCGATTAATCCGCACTGAAACCCTGAAAAAAGCTACCGCTGGCCGGGGACATGGACGGTTGCAACAGAAGGGGGTGTGAACGGTTACTTTAGACATGAAGAGGTGAATCTATAATGAGAGAGATTGACTTAGACCTAGTTGTAAAATTTATCTGTGATCGAAAAAAAGAAGATGGAGGGTTTGCTCAAGCTCCTTCTCTCCCACACACTATTGAAGATACATTTCATGCTATTAGTATTTTACAACAGATACAGGAGGATATTGACCCAAATATATCAAAAAAATTAATCCTTACAGATGAGACTATTAATTATATCATGTATTTATTGAACCAACAATGGTTTGACATGAAGGTAATTTTTCAACTTATATATCTGGGTAAGGCACTAGGTATAGATTTGAATATATTAAAGACAAAAGCAGAGGAATATTCTACAAAGATAATCAGAGATGATATCTATAGTTATTATTATGGGATAATGTTATTTAATATAATAAATGAAGAATTCACTTTCCCATTTAATAACACGATTGTTGTTCAGAATGATAAATATACCTCGAGAGAGGTATTGATGTTAATAGTGATAAGACAGTATTACAATTTATCACTGGATATCGACCATTTTTCGACATGGCTAAAAAGATGTCAGACCTGCGATGGAGGGTTTGGTTTTTATCCTGGCACGACTTCGTATATTGAAAACTGTCACTTTTGTCTCAAGGCATTGTCATTGCTTGGTTCTAAGCCCATCGATATCCATGGAGTCTATAATTTTATCCTTGCCTGCCAGACCAAATTCGGAGGATTTGCCAGAAAAAATAAAGGCGCTCCATTCCTGGATGCAACGTGGCACGCAATAACTGGATTATCAATTCTCAATTCCTTATATCCCCAAGACGAAAAGCTATAAAAAAGATGTCTGGTAACCGTTCACATTCCTCCCGGCCAGCGGTAGCATTTTTTCAGGGTTTCAGGAGCATCGCCTGATGCACAAGATCAAGGCACTCTGCTTATTAATCCGCACTGAAACCCTTCAAAATGCTACTGCTGGCCGGGGACGTAGACGGTTGCAACAGGAGGGGGGTGTGAACGGTTACGATGTCTGAGTAGGGCCAAGATAATGGGCATCCATTGGCTGCTACATAATGTGGGGTTAAGGCCTTGGGCTATATTCCGTACCAGGGAATATGCCCTTTTCTACTTCATCGATGTAACTGGCTAAGGCCTCTTTGATCATGGGAGCGAGGTTCACATAGCGTTTTACAAAATTTGGGAGAAATTTCTCAAAAAGCCCAAGTAAATCGTTGGTTACAAGGACCTGACCGTCACAGTGGGGCCCTGATCCAATACCTATGGTGGGGATAGGGATCGTTTCTGTTATGGTCTTTGCCAAGGCAGACGGGATACATTCCAAGACCAGTGAAAAGGCCCCTGCATCAGCTACTGCCTTGGCATCTTTGAGGAGTCTTTTTGCCGACTCTGGATCTCTTCCCTGTATCCTGTATCCACCGAGGGCCGTGACGGTCTGAGGAGTGAGGCCAATATGCCCCATGACAGGAATGCCTGCCCTTACAATTCTCTCGATGGTAGAGGCCATGTTAGAGCCACCTTCCAGCTTGACACACTGGCAGCCAGCTTCCTTGAAGAATCGGCCTGCATTCCTCACCGCCTCTTTTTTAGAGACCTGATATGACAGATATGGCATGTCCCCTACCAACAGGGCCCTGGAAACTCCACGCCGGACTGCCTTGCAGTGGTGAATCATTTCCTCCATGGTGACGGGCACAGTAGAGTCATATCCCAATACTACCATGCCCAGTGAATCACCCACCAGCACTATGTCCAAGCCGGAGTCATCCAACATTTTGGCCATGCTATAGTCATAGGCCGTAAGCATAGTAATCTTTTCGCCTGAGGACTTTTTCCTCTGCAGCCCAGCGAGTGTGACAGGCTTTTTTGTCTCTTTTTTTGTCATTTTCAGGACCTCTTTCAAAAAAGTTTAATATCTCTAATAACTAAGGTAATCCGTGTGTAACTTCTCAATAAATCCTGGCAACTTCGATGTAACCGATCACGTCCCCGGCCAGCGGTAGCTTTTTGAAGGGTTTCAGTGCGGATTAATGGGCAGTGCCCTGATCTTGTGCATCAAGCGATGCTCCTGAAAGCCTTCAAAAAGCTACCGCTGGCCGGGGGGAATGTAAATGGTTGCCTGTGATCGGTTACCAAAAAAGGGGCCCCAACTTATTGAGAAGTTACATCCGTGTAATCTGCGAAATCTGTAGATTAAAAAAGGCCGGCGAGATGGTTATAAGCCGGGTTCTGTCTCCTGGTATTGTCCAGGATGGTGATCATTCATCTGGGATGCCGATTGCCCGACACCTCATGCAACCTACCCGGAAGCCTCGAGCGGGCCACTCTCAAGCGCTCCCTTATTTGGTCTTGCTCCGAGCGGGGTTTACCAAGCCTGCGACGTCACCGTCGCAGCTGGTGAGCCCTTACCTCACCTTTTCACCCTTACCGGGCAGAGGCCCGGCGGTATATTTTCTGTGGCACTTTCCCTGGAGTCGCCTCCGGTCTGCGTTACAGACCACTCTGCCCTGTGGAGCCCGGACTTTCCTCCGGGCACTTATCTGCCCGGCGATCACCAGCCATCTCCTCCGGCATAAAATTTTTTATTTCTTATCTACCTTTAATGCATATATCAAACGTTGACACGAAGGACAAGTAAAAATTTTCTCTTCCTTCAGTAGCTCATTATAAAGCTGCGGTGGGATATTCATATTACAGGCACAACAGGCCCCTTCACTCACTGCTGCCACAGCAACGCCACCCCTTTTATCCTTTATAAAGTTGTACTTAGATAGCAGATCAGGCCTTACCTCCTGGGATACTGCATCTCTATCTTTAGTCAGGGCGGCAATCTTTGTATCCATTTCGGCCCCTAACTCTTCGATACGTTTCTGTTCTGCCTTCATCTCTCTGCGACTTTGTGTAATCTCTTTCTTCTTTGCCTTGATCTCTTCCTGCAGAGAGGCGATTTCTTCCATGATAACCAGGAGTTCATCCTCTCTGGATGTATTGGCCTTTTTTATTTCATTAATCTCTTTCTGCAGGGCAGTATACTCCCTATTGGTCTTTACAGAGGAAATTTTTTTCTGAGATTTGCCAAGGCGTGTATTCTCTAATTCAAATTCATCTTCTATATCTACTTTCCTTTTCTGTATCTCAGACAATCGATCCTTGAGTTTATCACGTTCCGCCTCTTTGGATAAAAGCTGCTCTTGAATGGCATTGAATCGCCTGGGCAGAGAGGCCTTTTGCTGATTAAATTTACGAATTTCGAGATCTATTCCCTGTAATCGTACTAGAATTGCAAGTTCTGGGTTCAATTTTTGCTCCTTTTGAGGCCTTAAAACAAAAAAGGTGCAACTCTATTACGTTGCACCTCCTGCTTGCCACTATCCAGTCTGATCTGATTTTATATCTGTTAAAATAGGCAAAATATATAGATAAGATCCCTACAATCCACACATCTCTTGCCATATTGGGCCCACCAGGATTCGAACCTGGGACCAACCGGTTATGAGCCGGTGGCTCTGGCCAGCTGAGCTATGGGCCCCTTAATTAAACAAATTGATAATTATATTCCTAGACTTAGGATTGTCAAGGAGGAATTGGACCTCTTCGGGCCTTCCTCCGGGCCAGTATTTTTCTCCATTTGTCCAGCCGTTCCTTGATAATACGTTCGTATCCACGGGTTGTTGGTTCATAATAGATATGCCCTCTGAGTTCAGTGGGCATGTACTCCTGGTCTGCAATGCCCTCTGGATAGTCATGGGCATATCGGTATCCTTTCCCATATCCAATCTCCTTCATGAGCTTGGTAGGGGCATTTCTGATATGCATCGGTACAGGGACTGTGCCAAATTTCCTGGCATCGGCCTGGGCCTTTCCAAAGGCCGCATAGACTGCATTGCTCTTGGGTGCCGTGGCCAGGTAGAGCGCGGCCTGGGCCAAGGCCAGTTCTCCCTCTGGAGGGCCGAGGAAATCAAAGGCCTTTAAGGCATTGATTGCCAGTGTCAGGGCATGGGGATCTGCATTTCCCACATCTTCTGAGGCAAAACGGACTATCCTCCGCGCAATATAGTGGGGGTCCTCACCTGCAGCCAGCATCCGGGCCATCCAGTAAAGGGCTGCATCAGGATCGCTGCCCCTGAGACTCTTATGGAATGCAGATATCAGGTTGTAGTGTTCTTCCCCGGCCCTGTCATACCGGAGGGCCTTCTGTTGTATGCCCTCTTCCACTATAGCTGCAGTGATGGTGGCACCCTTGCCTTCAGGCCTGGCAGATACGGCGAGTTCTGCTGCAACTTCAAGATTATTGAAAAGGGTCCTGCCATCACCATCTGAACGCTGGATCAGGATCTCTTCTGCCTTGGCCTCAATAGAGAGCTCGAGTCTTCCCAGACCTCTTTCTCTGTCGATAAGTGCCTTCTTCACCAAAGTTTCAAGGGCTGTCTTATCTAAGGGCTTGAGGACCAAGACCTTGCACCTTGAGAGTAAGGGGGAGACGATCTCAAAAGAGGGATTCTCTGTAGTGGCACCGATCAGGGTAATAAGGCCCGTTTCTACATGGGGAAGAAATGCATCCTGTTGGGCCTTGTTGAACCGGTGTATCTCATCAACAAATAAGATGGTAGCTGGCCCAGCATACCTCTTATTTTCCTTTGCCTCCTCTATGACGGCCCTGAGTTCCTTTACTCCTGAAAGGACGGCGGAAAAGGACACAAAATTGGCCTCCAGTCTCCGTGCAAAGATCCTGGCAAGGGTGGTCTTTCCACATCCTGGAGGTCCCCACAGGATCAGTGATGGGATGGCCCCCTGGGCCAGGAGGATATTCAGGATCTTGCCCTTACCTAGAAGATGGGGCTGTCCTACGAATTCATCGAGATCACGCGGTCTGAGCCGCTCAGCAAGGGGGATTTGGGTCATCTGCATTACCCTGTTTTACACCCCTCCCCAGGGTCCTTTCATAACCAGTCCTCCATGGTCTTGAGGCAAAGACAACGGCAAGAATAATAGTGAGAAATAACCAGTTCCATCCGATCAGGATAATGGATGCCCAGGAATATCCTCCATAAGGTCGCCTGACCTCGGTGTAGAGATCTCCAATAAGAATAGCCCCCAGCACAAACGGAATAAAGTATTTGATGGCTATATCCCAGTAACTACCTAATTTCATAGAAGAGATAGAGTTGATGTGTCTTCTCAGGGCCTTGATGTCGAAAAACCAGCCAACAAGGAGACACTCAGCAATGCCTACCACAACAAGGCCATAGTGAGTAATAAAGTGATCCACAATATCCAGCCAGAGGAGACCGGCCTGGGTAGTAAAGATTATTGAACATAAAAAGCCCAGCATTGATAGAAGGGTGATGAGGGCCTCCCTTCTAAAACCAAACTTGTCAATCATTGCAGAGAGAAAGGCCTCGATTATCGATATTGATGATGAGAGCCCTGCTACAACCAGGCAGAGAAAGAAGATCGCCCCGAAAAATCTTCCCCCAGGCATAAGGCCGATGGCCTTGGGATAGGCAACGAATGCAAGGCCTATGCTCTGAGAGACAACTTCGGAAATGGCCTTATTTTGCGTCTTGGCCATAAATCCCAGGACAGAAAATACGGCAATACCTGCAAATAGAGA
>JALTHV010000392.1 GCA_027004315.1 Deltaproteobacteria bacterium | reverse complement strand
CTCTTTATTTTATCCATAAAAGCTGAAGGCTTCGGAATGCAGTTCTTGGGGCAGGGCTGGATCAGAGCAAAAAAAACCGGATCGACAAGACATCGATCCGGAGATTTCCCATTTTTATCTTCTGATCTCTGGAGTAGCCGTAAATCCCCTACGATTACACCTATATAGCACCCAGGCAGGTCTTCTGACTCGTGTATCTTCCTACTTGCTGCCCCTTCCCATTACGTCATAAGTAACAGTGAGATCCTTGCAGCTTTCGTCCACACTCACAGCGATGGGCTCGTCCCTGATTCTCACAGGGTTCCCTATTAAGCTTCTATGACAGCACCTGAATGCTGAGATACTCAGTCTTCTGAGTTGTTGTACTTCATACCAGATATTTCATATAAGTGCAAGTGAATTTCCTCTCGTTATGAGGCTCTGCCTCATAACACAATCTCAGTCCGTAGGTTGGGTTGAGGCCTCCGGCTCGGAGAGAACGAAACCCAACATTTCAGCTTCGCCTTTCAGCTTTGAGCTTTCAACTTTGAGCTTTCAGCTCCTATTTCCCCAGGTATGCATTTATCACCCTCTGGACTTCATTAATGCTGACTGTGCCGTCGGAATTCAGGTCACACTTATCACAGCAGGCATTCTGGATAGCAAGAAAGCAGTTTATCGCCTTCTGCACCTCGTCTATGGTGACGGTCTCATTCTCTTCCGTACAGTGGCCACTGCACCAGGTGCCGCTTATGCCTATACATTTCAGCTCCGTATCGCAGAGCCCAGGCTCAAAAATACTGCAGCGATGCTCAATCTTTCCCTGGCACATATTCTCATTAAATGCCTGGGGAGCAGCAGGATAGGCATCTCTGTCCCAGATATGATCCAGTGACATCTGTCCATCAGAGATGTCAAAATAGTCATAATGGATGGTATGATCTCCATAGGACCCATGGTCGTCCCATGTCACATCTAAGTCATACCAATTACCGCAGAGATTGACCATATTCCATCCGTGATCCCCGCCACCAGCACTGCCAATCACTATAAGACAGGGGATCCCGGCCATGGAGAGCATGCGGTCAGTCAAGACAGAATAGCCCTCACATACGGCCAGGCCCCTTGTAAAGGCGCTGTAATCGGTATAGCCCATATCATCAGATCCGTTCAGTGTATCTCGATCATAGTCAACATGATTCACAATCCAGTCGTGAATGGTCTTCTCTCTTGTAAACATGTCCATGTCAGGAGAGACTATCAAATCCAGTGTCCTGACCAGCCCTCTTTCAAGGGCCTTTTCCTTGTCTGGGCCATAAAAGTAACTTATGGTATAGGTCGCTTTAGTCACAGACCACTGGTCATTAAACCACTCGTGCTCCTCTATCTGTGTACATGCCAGATACAGCCAGGGGATCTCCTGAAAGAGGTCGCTATCAGTTGGTTTAGATGATGATGGCGGACCCCAAAAGCGATCATTCCAGTATTTGCATTCATCCTCACTCCTATAGGGGTCAAAATAGATAGTCACATCTGATTGCCTTGACCTCATTGCCCTTATCAGGACAAGCCTGAAATCATCGTATGACGAGACGGTCTCCTGGTAGGCCTGGAAGGTCCCTGAGGGTCTTGAGAGCACCCTGGGGACCTGCTGGCCCAAGACCCCTTTCCATACAGGATTGATAAATGAGAATTCTCTCTGTCCAGCAACGCAGGGCACAGACATCAGGACCAGCAATATCGATATGCAGCACATCCCTGTCCTGTGTCGAATCAGACCCATGATCTTCTCCTCTGAGTTGATAAGAATTAAGATGGTCCCTTTTCTACTTCCTCTTCAATCTTGGACTTAGATTGCGATCAGGCCCGGATGATCCAAAGATTGCCCTGTTGAGCATGCATGAGATATCCTTACTA
>JALTHV010000391.1 GCA_027004315.1 Deltaproteobacteria bacterium | reverse complement strand
GGCTTCAAGATCACCAGATTTCTCTCCAAGAAAAATATCATCTAGGTCTACTTCATCACATATTTTTTTTGGTTTTAGTCTAGGGCCATCATATAAATCCTGTATTCTCTTGATACCTTGCTTAATATTTCCATGAAGGTCCTCAAGTCGTTTCCTATTCCCTCTTCTCTTTTGACGAATATAGTCCTTGGTATCGATTACCTGATCCCCTATCGACGGATATAAAACCCCTTTCTCTTCTTCCTCCATCAATCTCTCCTTTTCCCCAGAATCAGTAGCTAAGTCGTAAAATAAAAATACGGTTGCATCTATTTTTATTGGTCTCCTAATTGGATATTTTCTTAAAAGAGATAAATCTGCAGAATATTGTAACTTCTCAATAAGTTCTGGCAATACAGTGTTCCCCCTCACCCAAACCCTCTCCCCTGGGGGAGAAGGCAGGGTGAGGGGACGAGAGCATGTTGGAAAAAGAAGCACCCTGTGATCGGTTACCAAAAATGATGCCCCAACTTATTGAAAAGTTGCTGAATATTTACCTAAGTTGCTGAATTTGTTTTAATAGTTCCTCATCATCCATCCTCTCAGTAGTCATTTTTATCTGTTCAAGAATACTCCATCTCAGGGCCTTGTTGCGGCAATCCTCAGAATACCTTTTAAGGCCTGCAAGCATCATCTCCTCCATACCTTCATCTTCACATGCTGGAAAATCTGCATAAAGCTGCATGGCTAAGGCCCTCAGTTTGGGAGTGGACTCAATCTGACTCTCAAGGGCAGACGGCTCAAGCCTACCTGTCATGCTGTAAAGATGCGACATCGCCATCCACAGATCCCTCAAAGATGGGTCCTTGAGCCAGAGATCCAGGCCTAAATCCACAAAGATCCCTATATATCGTGGATATCTGAGGAGAAAACCTATCAATTTGGCATCTGCACTGTTTTTGAGGCCCCTGTGGATCTTGGACTCAGGATCTTGTACAGGAAGCCCTGGACGTCTTCTGATATCGCGCTTTGCGGCACCGGTATCCAGACGTCCCCAGAGGCTCTCTTCTCGCACCCCTAACCTCTGGGCCACATGCCCTGCCAATAGCGATTTCCTGACTGGGTCACCAATAGCCTGAAGTATCAATAACACATCTTCTATGGTCTTGAGTCTTCCCTCCAGGTCCTTGCCATAAGATGCCAGACCTCTCTGTATCGCAAAATCCACACCTGGACAGGCCTTACCTACCAAGGATTCCCAGGCCTCTTTACCTTCCCGCCTGACAAAGGTATCCGGGTCATCTTCAGGATTGAGACTGAGTACCCTGACCCTGAGATTTAATTTATAAAACATAGGGATGGCCCTGAGAGCGGCCTTAGTTCCTGCGGCATCACCATCAAAAACCAGGACCCAGTCTTTACAGAGGCCTTTTAGTTGTCTGACATGGTTCTCAGTCAGGGCAGTGCCCAGCGTGGCAACGGCCTGGTCTATGCCAAACTGGGCCAGGGCCAGGAAATCCATGTATCCCTCGACTACGTATCCCCTACCGCTATGGCTGATTGCTCCCTTGTTTTGGTATAGTCCATAGAGGACCCTTCCCTTATGATAGACTGGGCTCTCAGGAGAATTCAGATACTTGGGATGGCCATCTCCCATAATACGCCCACCCAGGGCCACCACCTTTCCGGATCTATCGGCAATGGGAAATATAATCCTCCTACGGAAGCGGTCGTAATATCCAGTTCCTTTTTCACTGGAGACAAGCAGACCCGCCTTTTCTGCCATCTCCAGCGACAGTCCCTTGGCTTTGAAGTAATTGATGAGCCCGGTCCAGCGGTCATGGGCCCAGCCCAAGTGAAACCGGGAAATAATTTCTGAATTCAGACCACGTCTTTTGAGATATGCACGGGCCTCAG
>JALTHV010000390.1 GCA_027004315.1 Deltaproteobacteria bacterium | reverse complement strand
GTAACTTCTCAATAAGTCCTGGCAATACAGTGTTCCCCCTCACCCAAACCCTCTCCCCTGGGGGAGAAGGCAGGGTGAGGGGGCGAGAGCATATTGGGAAAAGAAGCACCCTGTGAACGGTTACGTCAACGATCTTGGCAGACCATACGTGGAGTTTGTATAATTTGCCATGTTCTTGGAATAGAGGTATTTTAATAGATTTAATCCACAGATTTCGCAGATTATATGGATTGTTTCCTTTTAGTGTCCTTAATTTGGGAAGACGATGCCTGATAGACTGAGAGCCAATCAAACAAACTTTAATGGAGTCTCCTGGAGAGACTATCAGACAAGGCTAAAAAGGGCTGCCGCTATAAAGAGACTAATCAGGACTATCTCTAAATACTCTCCATATCCTGTCCTCTTTTTTTGTCTCTTTATTATGGTCTATGGAGTGATAGGTGGGGGTGGAAAGGCATCAGAGGATCTCTCCCCCCATAAAAAGCTGATGACCAAAAGAGATATCCAGCATATGCTGGACAGTGAAGACTTTGTAAATCTTAAAGATAAAGATTTTGAGTTTGCTTTCGGTGATAAAAAATTCAGGGTTGATACCACGCTTGATATGTCATTGCAGCGATATATGCTGAAAAAGATAGACAGATCCATAAGCCGATATATCGCATTTGTGGCAATGGATCCCTCCACAGGCAAAATTTTGTCAATGGTGGATTTTGATAAGACAGACCCAACCAGCAATCTATGTATCGACAAGAGATTCCCTGCGGCAAGTACCTTTAAGATAATTACTGCGGCAGCGGCTATTGAAAAATGTGGCTTTAATCCAAAATCTAAGGTCGGATACAACGGCAATAGATACACCTTATATAAAATCCAGCTTAAAAAACGGACAAATAGATATACTAACCGCATTACATTTAAGGACTCATTTGCCCAGTCTGTTGATCCTGTATTTGGGAAAATTGGTGAGCTTTACCTTGGAGGTAAGACTATCGAGAAATATGCTGAGTCCTTTGGATTCAATCGAGATATCGCATTCGAGATACCTCTTGTCCCCAGCCTTGTTTCCTTATCCAATAGGCCTTATCAGTGGGCTGAAGTTGCCAGTGGATTTAATCGGGAGACCAGAATATCTCCTGTTCATGGGGCATTGATAGCCTCAGCAGTAGTCAATCAGGGCAGACTGGTAGAGCCTACAATTGTCGATCAGATAATCGACGAAACCGGGCATACTATTTACCGCAGTCACTTGACTCCAATTGATCAGGCCATAAGACCCAGGACCTCAAGGACTATTATCGACCTCATGAAAGCCACTATAAGATCTGGTACCTGCAGAAAGGCATTCAGAGGCTATCGAAGAGACAAAGTCCTTTCCAGACTCAATATAGGCGGCAAATCCGGCTCTATTGACAACAGGGCCCACGATGCCCACTATGATTGGTTTGTGGGATTTGCTGAGGAAAAAAATGGACCAAAAAAAATTGCTATCTCGGCTATTGTAGCCCATGGAAAATATATAGGCACAAGGGCAAGCCATTATGCACGTATTGCAATAAAACAATATTTCCGCAACTATTTTGCAGGAAAGGCCAGGGCCCCTTTTAAGACCGCATTTATGCCTAACTCCCTGACTGCACGGCCAGCATCTTCAAGATCGGGTTCGTAGGACCTCTGGGTATTTCATATAAGCGCAAGTGAATTTTGTAATGCGGTATAGGAGGTCCTTTTGAGCGTTCAGCAGCAGGCTGTGGCAGTCTTTTCTTAACTCAACTCAAGTTTCGGACTTGGATTAACCTCTTGAAAATTAAGTAAAAATAGCCATGTCTGCTAAATTCTATTTTTTGTTGCAGTATTCAATAAGAATATATAATGATTAGTAATAGTTTATTAATATA
>JALTHV010000389.1:4691-5909 GCA_027004315.1 Deltaproteobacteria bacterium | reverse complement strand
CTTCCTTGCACTCAGGATGTATACCGGATTGAGTGCTGCTAGACGCTGGTCTCCTGCCGTGATCCTGGACCTGGAGACCTGTACCTGAGTGATGGAAAAAGGCCAATTTAGGGCATTCATACAATCCCTTGCCCGTGCCAGTGAACCTATAAGCACTAAGTGAAGCACCATCCTTCCACCAGATTTCAGCCGCCTGCATGCCTCCTCCAGTACCCTGCTGTCTCTTCCCATACCTCCGCCAATAAAGACCCTGTCCGGGTCAGGAAGGGCATCCAGACACGCAGGCATCTCTCCATGGATCACCTCCACCCCATAGGCACCAGTCCTCTTGATGTTCTCACAGATCATCCTGACCCTGTCAAGGTCCCTTTCTACGGCCAAGATTGTCCCCTGATTGGCCAGGACAGAGGCCTCAATGGCCATTGACCCACAACCCGCACCCAGGTCCCACACGGTATGATGGGGCTCAATCTCAAGAGCGGCAAGACCTACCGCTCGGATCTCTTTTTTGGTAATCAGGCCCTCTTGATGCAGATATCTCTCATCTTCCAGACCCAGAGAGAGAGGGATCTGTGCCCGTCTTATGCGATCCAGAATGACAAAATTGGGCGAAGAAAAGGTCCTCTTAGCGGCCTCTTCTAATGCAAAATGGCCTATCTCTTCAGATTCTGTGCAAAGTCCCTCAAATACATACATATCAAAGGTATCGATCCCGCGGCGGACGAGTTCATCTGCTATCCTGGCCGGATGGAAGACCGGATCTGTAAACACTGCCACACGGTCATTCCTGACAAGGGCCATAAATAAGGACTGTATATCCTGCCGACCATGGAGAGAGACAGATCGTATGTCGTGCCAGGGGATCTTCAGCCTGGAGGCCGCAACCTGGAGTGTAGTCACATTGGGATAAATAGTGACCATATCCCTGCCAAGGGCATCCAGAAGACACCTCGCGATCCCATAGAATCCAGGATCTCCGTCTGCCAAGACCACTACCTCTCTTCCCCCTGCGATTTCCCTCCTGATTCTCTCGATGACATGGCTAATAGGGCCCTTTATTGGCACCTTGATTGCGGGATGGCCCCTGAAGAACCCAAGAAGCCTCTGACCTCCCACCAGCACCTGGGCACCTGCGATCTTTTGTGAAGATTCGCAGGGTAGATCCAGCGGATTCAGGCCCAGGCCTACTATATGGACCTGTCTCATGCCGCTTTCATT
>JALTHV010000389.1:2988-4591 GCA_027004315.1 Deltaproteobacteria bacterium | reverse complement strand
ATTCATTCGTCACCCCCTGGCTGCCTCAAGATATACGTATCCATAAGCCAACCTTTTCTCTCCCTGGCCTCACTCCTTATCTTTTTGAGGTCCTCAACTACACGTCTTAACTTCCCTGAAAACAGAATTTCATCCCTACTTCCTAAATATCCGCCCCAATAGATGTCAATATCCGAATCCCTGAAATGCCTAAACGTAGAATAAGAATCTAATAATACAACGGTATTTACAATCTCGGCAGGCGTGTATTTTTTTAATCTCCTACCCGTTGTAATTACAATAGATTCTCCTATACGGTTTAAAGGGATCTTATGCCTTGCTGCTAATACCTGGATACTGCTTATTCCTGGTATTAACTTATACTCAAAATCTACTGATCCTTCTCTAAGGATATGTTGAAGAATCTCTAAATGTCCATCATATAGGCATGGATCACCCCAGATAAGAAATGCGCCAATTTCATTCTCCTTCATCTTGTCTTTAATCAATTCAGTAATAACTTCTGCCTTCTGTTGGCGCCATGTCTTAACCCCTTCTCTATATGACTTACCCTTCTTTTTACGTTCAGGAATCTTTGCATTAACAACCCTATATGTCCCACTATCCAGATATTTCTCTAATATCTCCTTTCTTATCTTAATAAACTCCTCAAATCCCTTCCGTTCCCCCTTTTCGAGAATGAAAAAGACGTCCACCTCTTTCATTGTCTCTATTGCCTGGATAGTCAAATAATCAGGGTTGCCAGGCCCTATCCCTATAAGATATATCTTCTTCATCTCTCAGATCCTGCAAGGGTCAGCGTTCACACCCCCTCCTGTTGCAACCGTCTACGTCCCTGGTCAGCAGTAGCATTTTGAAGGGTTTCAGTGCGGATTAATGGGCAGAGTGCCTGATCTTGTGCATCAAGCTGCTCCTGAAACCCTTCAAAAGGCTACTGCTGACCGGGGGGATGTGAACAGTTACCCTAGCGCCATCTCGGCCAACTGGTTGATCACAGAAGCGGCCAGGGCAGAGCCCCCCTTCCTGCCTCTAATTGTTATGTACGGGACCACGCCCTGTTCCACAAGCAGGTCCTTGGACCTGGCGGCATTGACAAACCCCACTGGCATACCCACGACCAGGTCAGGTCTGCAGGCCCCTTCCGCAATCCGTTCTAAGAGTCTCAGGAGGGCGGTGGGGGCATTCCCCACCACATATATCCCCCCATCGATACGGCTTAGGGCACAGTCAACGGCCGCTGAGGCCCTTGTAACCCCGTCCCTTAATGCCCTTTCTCTGACCTCTGGGGCATTCATGAGGCACTCCACAGTACAGCCAAGCCGATTCATCCTGGCCGACGTAATGCCTGCATGGGCCATCTCTGTATCCGTAATAATTGTACATCCTCTTGACAAGGACTCGATCCCCCTGCCGGTCGCCTGGGGATGAAATCGAATGAGGTCAAGGAGATCAAAGTCAGCGGATGTATGGATCATCCTCCTGACAACCAGCCACTGATCCCCCTGAAATGGACGGGGTTCAGGGACCTCTGCATCGATAATCTCAAAAGACCTCTTTTGTATATCCTCTGGTCCATTATTCATCATTACAATACTCCACAAAG
>JALTHV010000389.1:0-2888 GCA_027004315.1 Deltaproteobacteria bacterium | reverse complement strand
CCACAAAGTGCCTGGCTACTTTGGGATTTGAGCCCCAATGTAGATGCACATAGGAAGCCAGCACCTTTTTATACAGGAATCCCTCGCCACTGTGGGACGGGGTCTCCTGATCTGTCATATAGATAGAATCGGCCCTATTCCTGCCCTCGATCCTGGAATAGTGAAATTCATGTCCCCTGACCCTTGTCCCTGCAGGACCCAGGATTGAGTCTTCCTTCGTGACGACCTCTCTATAACCCAGTGCCATGAGGCGGGACTCCATCCTGGCACAAAAAGGGAAAATTCCCACCATAGGATAGGCCCCTTCCTCAAGGTCAATCACAGTCTCTGTAAGATACATAAAACCGCCACATTCCGCATAGATAGGCCCTCCTCCCATGGCAAATTTCCTTATGGATGCAAGCATACCCTGGTTTTCAGCCAGTTCCTGGCAGTGGAGCTCTGGATAGCCACCTCCCAGAATGAGCCCCTTGATCCCTGGAGGCAGCTCCCTTGAATGGATAGGAGAAAATGGAACCAACTCTGCACCTGCCTCCACAAGGAGCCTCAGATTCTCTGCATAGTAAAAAGAGAAGGCCTCATCCCTGGCGATCCCGATCCTGATATGTGTTGATGGAGGAGGAGAAATAAATTTCCTGTGGATGTCTCTCTCTTCTGAACAGGACAGGAGCAGGTCAAGGTCCAGGTGCTTCCCGGCCCAGTGGCCCAGCCTCTCGATCTGCTGGTCATCTATCCCGAAGTCCTCCCCGGTCACCAGACCCAGGTGCCGGGAGGGCATCCCGATCTCCTTATCCCTTGGCAGGCATCCTAAGACCTGGATGCCAGGGACGGAATCCATGGCATCCATGAGCATCTCTGCATGACTCTTGCTGCCTACACGGTTGAAGATGACACCCGATATGGAGACTTGCCTATCAAAGAGGGAAAAGCCCAGCGCCAGTGCAGCGGCCGACCTTGCCATGGAACGTGCATCTACGACCAGGACGACAGGGAGGTCGAGCCATTTGGCTATCTGTGCCGTTGATCCCGATTCATCTCTGCCGGAGAGACCGTCAAAGAGCCCCATGACCCCCTCTACCACGGCCAGGTCTGCATCCCCGGCATAGCGCGAGAAGATCTCTTGATTGTATTGACGAGACATCATCCAGCCGTCCAGGTTATGGGAATCCCTCTTGGTGATCTGCCTGTGATGGCCGGGATCGATAAAGTCCGGCCCTACCTTGAACGGCTGGACAACAAGGCCCCTTTGGATCATGGCGGCCATGATCCCAAGAGATACCGTAGTTTTCCCACACCCACTCTGTGTCCCGGCTATGACAAATGCGCGCATACTCATAGGGCCTGGATGATCCTCTCCACATCGCAATATGCCTCAAAGTGATCAGCCAGCCTCTCATATTGATGGGACCGGCTCAAGGCCTGTGTGGGGGGACTTTTCTCCAGGCCCTTCTGCCTCCTGATGGGGTCCAGAAAATTCTCCCTGAATGCAGGTGAATCCAGGATCCCGTGGACATAGGTACCAGAGATCTTCCCATCCCCTATAATACAGCCATCAGGCCACGACCTCTCTCCACTGCCCGGCTCATGGATCTCCAGGAAGGGCCTGCCCATGTCTCCCAGGATGCCGGTCTCTCCCATGTGGATCTCATACCCTGTTACCCCGGCTCCTCCCGCAAGGCAGGTGCCTGTCACCTTACGTACGACCTTTTCGGGACCCAGGACGGTCTCTACAGGCAGGATATCCAGGCCCCCTATCTCTCCCTGGTCAGACTCCACGCCATGGGGATCCATGATCCTTCTTCCCATGAGCTGATACCCGCCGCAGATCCCAAGGATCCTGCCTCCCGCCTTGGCAAATCCCCTGATGACCTCCCTCCAGCCCATCCGGGCCATCCAGAGCGCATCTTCCATCACATTCTTGGTGCCGGGGATGATCAGGCAGTCATACCCGTCTGACCACTCCCTGGGATAAAACAGGTAGTTCACTATCACATCCGGTTCTCCCTTGAGTGCCTCTATATCTGTAAAATTGGATATGGCAGGGGGCCTCAGGACGGCGATATTTATTGTACCGGGCCCGATGGACCTGCATGTGCATCGGTCTTCCTGGACCACTACTGAGTCTTCCGGGTCAATGAGGATATCCCTGTAATAGGGGACCAGGCCCATGACGGGCCTGCCAGTCGCCTCTTCGATATATGCGATCCCTGATTCAAAGAGCCTTCGATCGCCACGGAATTTGTTTATTATAAAACCGAGTATGAGTCCCCTCTCTTCCTGGGTCATGAGGTGATAGCTGCCTATAATCTGGGCAAAGACCCCGCCCCTGTCGATGTCTGCAACGAGGATGCAGGGTGCTCCGGCCTCCTTTGCCATAGAAAAGTTGACCAAATCGTTTTCCTTGAGATTCATCTCGCAGCAGCTCCCTGCCCCCTCCATGACTATCACGTCATACTCCCTGGCCAACTTCTCATACGATTCCATCACGGCCTCTCTGAGCCTGGGCCTGAGCGCATAGTAGTCCACGGCCTCCATCTGGGCCAGGACCCTCCCCTGGAGGATGATCTGAGAGCCCTTGCTGGAAGAGGGCTTCAGGAGGACAGGATTCATGTGTACAGAGGCCTGTACACCTGCGGCCTCGGCCTGGACTGCCTGGGCACGTCCAATCTCACCACCTTCCACTGTGACAAAGGAGTTATTGGACATGTTTTGGGCCTTGAAGGGGGCAACAGAATAACCCCTCCTCTTGAGGATCCGGCAGAGAGCCGCCGCAGTGATGGATTTTCCCACATCACTGCCAGTCCCCAGGATCATGATGCATTTTGCCATTCCTTGTTCCCCTTAAAGGATTTCAGTGCGGACTAATGAGCAGAGTGTCCTGATTTTGT
>JALTHV010000388.1 GCA_027004315.1 Deltaproteobacteria bacterium | reverse complement strand
CTGATAGCCTTCAGCCTTAAGGCTAATTATGATATCCTTATCAAATTCCGGCAGGAGGTATTGTTATGGTTTCAAGATTAGAAGTCACTGTAATGTGCGAAAATAGCGTCTCTCCTGGGCCATCTGGCTTGATCGGGGAGCATGGCTGGTCTTGCTATGTGGAGACCGGGCTGCAACGTCTGCTCTTTGACACGGGCCAGGGTCTGGGTATATTGAATAACAGCCTGATCCTAAAGAAAAACCTGGCCTCTATCGATGCCTTAGTGCTGAGCCATGGGCATTATGATCATACCTCAGGGCTTCCAGCGGTGCTCAGGATGTCAGGGCCTAGGCAGGTCTATGCCCATCCTGACATCTTTCTCCCTCGTTACTACAGAAAAGGCAAAATCATAAGAGAGATAGGGATTCGATACAAGAGGGAATATCTTGAGGGTATAGGGGCCCAATTTGTTGAAGTAAAAGAGTTTAAGGAGATCTATCCCGGCATTTTCCTTACAGGTGTGGTCCCCAGAATAACTGCTTTTGAACCTCCTGATCCCAACATGCAGCTAAATGATCCAAAGGCCGGCTGGATTCAGGACCCTCTACTGGATGACCTCTCTATGGTGATAGATACAGAGAAGGGACTCTTTGTAATACTTGGCTGTGCCCATGCAGGGATTATCAATATCCTTAAATATATACAGAAGAATCTTCCCGGTCGTGCAATCCATACAGTGATAGGTGGTACCCACCTGGGCCTTGCAGATCCGGCCCAGTTTGACAACACCCTCTCTGTCTTGGGGGAATTCGATATAAAGAGGCTGGGAGCTGCGCACTGCACTGGGCTCAAAAATGAGGCAAAACTCTATAATGCGTTTGGTGATCGCTATTTTTTCGCCCCGGTAGGGACAAAGATCAAGATATAATAAGGACAACTATATAACTTTGTCACTAGCAGTGCCATCGTAACTGTTCACGTCTCCGGCCAGCGCTGGCCGGAGGGGGATGTGAACAGTTACGTGCCATCTGCCTGATGGCGCCTTAGTGCGGAGATCAATCAGCCTTTTGAGTCTCTTTAGAAAGAGAGATCTTGGGATTTCTTTCGCGCCCAGGCTCAAGAGATGCCTGCTACTCACCTGACAGTCGATCATGGCAAACCCCCACTCATCTAGTTGCCGTACCAATGTCACAAATGCCACCTTTGAGGCATCGGTGACCCTGGTAAACATGGACTCACCGGAGAAGACCCTGCCAAGTGCTATCCCATAAAGTCCTCCAACCAGTCGATCTCCTTGCCAGGCCTCTACCGAGTGGGCCTTTCCTATGTCATGGAGTGCAATGTATGCCTTTATCATCTCCGGTGTAAGCCAGGTACCCTCGCCTCTCTCCAACCTGACTTCCGAGCAGGCCCTTATTACCTCCCTAAAGGAGAGATCCAGGGTGACCTTAAAGCGCTTTTGGCGTATAGTCCGTTTGAGGCGTCTGGATATATGGGTGTCTGAAGGCTCTAAAATCAACCTCGGATCAGGAGACCACCAGAATATCGGTTCCCCAGAGTTATACCAGGGGAATATCCCCTGGCGGTATGCGAGTAAAAGTCTGGAGGGGCTCAGGTCCCCGCCAACCGCCAGGAGCCCATCTTCGCGGGCCAGGTCAGGGGGTGGGAAAAACAGGTCGTTACTTATTAGATATACAGGCATAAATATAGCTTAAGGGTAACCGTTCACATTCCCGGGGGTTAATTCCCCGCAGCTTGCTGCGATAGATAAGGATAACACACTCATTTTGGCACCCCATCCATCTGCGGCAAGGCAGTTTGAGTTATAATAACAAGTAGTTATAGATCTGTAAAGCAGTTCCTTAGAATACCTCTATTAGCCACAGACACACACAGACATTTTGCCCTGCCGGTATGGCAGGCAAAGACAATACGTATCCAAAGTTTGGTCAAGGCTGCTGGTTGACATGGCCAATCCTCAGAATTACTGTTCAGTAGGATTTTGGAATTTGATAGTTCTGATAAGCTACTGCTCGTAGAGCTTTTTTTTTGGTCTCCTCTGAGCATATTCAGGTAAGAGATAGTCACTTATGGATATAAAGTATATCGACTTGTCTGAACGGAGTCGCGAGATACTAAAGACCATCATACGTACATATATAGACTGTGCAGAGCCTGTGGGGTCCAGGACTGTGGCCAAGAAGGCTGATCTTGGCCTAAGCCCGGCTACTATCCGTAATGACATGGCTGACCTAGAGGATATTGGTCTGTTATTTCAGCCTCATACATCGGCAGGACGTCTTCCGACTGAGATGGGTCTGCGTTACTATGTAAATTTCCTTCTAGAGAAGGAAAATCTGTCATGGGGCGATCAGGTAGCTATAGAGCAGGGCTTGATGTTCAGGTCCAGTGACCTGGTAGCAGTCCTCCGGAAGGCCGTTCAACTCCTGGCGTTTTTCTCAGGGCATGCAGCGATAGCCAGCGCTCCCAGGCCTATCAGCGAGCACCTAAAACATCTGGAGTTTCTCCGGATCCGATCAGGCCTGATCCTGCTTATCACTATATCTGATACCGGTTTGGTCCAGAATAGGCTTGTCCAGCTTGATCATGACATCTCTGAGGAAAAACTTGAACATCTCTCCCGCTATATTAATAGCAGACTTGTCCATGTATCTCTGGATAAACTACGATCCATGATCATAAAAGAACTCGAGAAAGAAAAAAAGGCCTTTGACTTCCTCTTAAAAGACCTTCTTGATCGGAAGAGAGACTCTGTCGAAGAAGAAATCTTCATTGATGGAAAGCTCAATCTCCTTGATGAGATGAAGTTCTCGGATATTTCGCGTATCAGGGCACTTCTTAAGACCTTTGAAGAAAAAGAGGCCCTTTTGGCCCTTTTGGATAGGTGTCTAGATTCAAAGGAAGTACAAATATTTATTGGATCTGAGGGACTTGGAGACGAGGTGCCAGCCTGCGGGATGGTGTTTGCTCCCTATGCTGGGAACGATAGTCCTCTTGGGAGTCTCGGTGTAGTCGGCCCACTACGTATGAATTATGCCCGCATGGTGGCCTTAGTCGAATATACTGCTCAGATCTTGACTGAAAGGTTCAAGGAATCATGAACATGGATGATAGCAAAAAAGAAAAAGAGATAGTTGTCGAAGAAACAGAAGGCGAAGGAAAAAAAAAGGAACTATCTGAGGATACAGGGGACGATAAAGCCGATCTGGCCCAGAAATTGGCAGACAAGGAGGCAGAGATCAAAGAGTGTAAGGAAAAGGTACTACGCCTGGCCGCCGATCTAGAAAATTTCAAGAAAAGGATTGAGCGGGAAAAAACAGAATACCTGAAGTTTGCCTTAGAAAACTTTGCCAAGGAATTGTTGCCTTTCTTAGACAATTTAGAACGGGCTGTGGCTACTGCCAAGGAATCAAGGGATATTGATAAACTGATTGAGGGACTGGAACTGACTCTGTCTGGCTATTTGAAGACCTTAGAGCAGTTTGGCCTCAAGACCTTCATGGCAGAGGGACAGAGATTTGATCCAAAGCTCCATGAGGCCCTCAGTGTGCAGGAACAAGAGGGAGTGGAAGACGATATAGTGATCAAGGAACTCCTAAAAGGCTATAGCTTCCACGAAAAGGTATTGAGGCCTGCTTTGGTAATAGTATCAAAAAATACAGGTAATAGTAGTGGACAAGAAGAAACTAATGCTTAATTTTAAATGCCAGTAGAGGCAGTGTGCAGTCAGAATGGCTGCCATATTAATTTAGGAATCTTTAAGGAGGAATTTTAATATGAGTAAAGTTATCGGCATAGACCTGGGAACCACCAATTCCTGTCTGGCCATTATGGAAGGAAATGATCCCAAGGTCCTTAGTAATGCCGAAGGCGGGCGTACTACACCTTCAGTAGTAGCCTTCACGGATAAAGGTGAAAGATTAGTAGGGATGTTGGCCAAGAGACAGGCAGTTACCAATGCAGAAAAGACTATCTTTGCGGTCAAGAGGCTTATCGGCAGAAAATTTGTGGATGCAGAGGTCCAGAAAAGCAAGGATATAGTGCCATATAAAATTGTCGAGGGCCCAAATGGAGATGCATGCGTAGAGGTAGACGGCAAGAAGTATAGCCCTGCAGAGATCTCTGCCATAATCCTTGGCAAGATGAAGCAGACTGCTGAGGACTATCTTGGTGAGAAGGTGAGTGAGGCAGTAATTACCGTACCGGCCTATTTCAACGACAGCCAGCGTCAGGCCACTAAGGATGCGGGCCGTGTTGCAGGGCTGAATGTCCTGCGCATCATTAACGAACCTACGGCTGCAGCCCTGTCCTATGGTCTGGATAAAAAAACAGAAGAAAAAATTGCTGTATTTGATCTAGGTGGAGGCACCTTTGATATATCCATTCTAGAGATTGGTGAAGGGGTATTTGAGGTCAAGGCCACTAATGGAGATACATTTCTTGGAGGTGAAGATTTTGACCTTCGGATAGTGGATTGGCTGGCTGAGGAATTCAAAAAGGAACAGGGACTGGACCTCAGACAGGATCGGATGGCTCTTCAGCGTCTGAAAGAGGCGGCCGAAAAGGCCAAATGTGAGCTTTCCAGCACCCCTGAGACCGAGATCAATCTGCCCTTTATCACTGCAGATGCTAGTGGTCCCAAACACTTGGTCATGAAGTTTACCAGGGCAAAGCTTGAGTCTTTGGTGGAAGATCTGATTGATCGGGTTATAGGTCCGTGCCAGACCGCTCTCAAGGATGCCGGTCTCACTACTGCCGACATAGACGAAGTCATCCTGGTAGGCGGCATGACCCGTATGCCCATGGTCCAGAAAAAGGTCGCGGAGATATTTGGAAAGGAGCCTCATAAGGGAGTCAATCCAGATGAGGTGGTGGCAATAGGAGCGGCTATCCAGGGTGCGGTCCTGAAGGGCGAAGTCAAAGACGTGCTGCTCCTGGATGTGACCCCATTGTCTCTTGGCATTGAGACACTGGGGCAGGTCATGACCAAGCTGATTGAAAAAAATACCACCATCCCGACTCGGAAGAAGCAGATCTTCACCACGGCCGCTGACAATCAGAATGCCGTGACTATCCATGTACTCCAGGGTGAACGTGAAATGGCATCTGCAAACAAGACCATTGGCCGGTTTGAGCTAGTCGGGATTCCGCCAGCCCCCAGGGGGGTACCTCAGATAGAAGTTACCTTTGATATAGACGCCAATGGTATCCTCAATGTATCTGCCAAGGACTTGGCAACTGGTAAGGAGCAATCTATCACTATAGAGGCCTCAAGCGGTCTCAGTGAAGAAGATATTCAGAAGATGATAAATGATGCCAAGGCCCATGCCGAGGAAGACAAAAGGCATAAGGAGATGGCGGAAGTTCGGAACCAGGCCGATACCCTGATCTACAGTACAGAGAAGAGCCTCCGGGAGCTTGGAGATAAACTGGATGCCTCTAGCAAGAGCCAGATCGAAGAAAAGATCAAAGAACTCAAAAAGGCCATGGAAGGGACTGATATTGAGGCCATTAAAAAGGCCCAGGATGAGCTCATGCATGCATCCCATAAGCTTGCCGAGATGATGTATCAGCAGGCCTCTGCCTCTGCAGGTCAAGCCGGTGGGGCCGGTGGGCCTCAGCCAGGGCCAGAAGGTGGAGCTGCAGGGGGGACATCATCCGGCAAGGATGGTGAAGACGTAGTAGATGCAGACTTCGAGGATGTAAAGTAGGCTTGGCCCTTTTTAGATATGCCTTTTGGACAGGGCAAGTCATCATTCAGGTGTCTTGCCTTATTTTTTGACTGTCAGGAAAGGTAACTTCTCAATAAGTCCTGGCAACTTCGATGCAACCGATCACAGGGTGCTTCTTTTGGAAACGATTTGCGTTAGCCCTGTAGTTTTCTTGGTTTTTGCAGCATTGGAAACCCTG
>JALTHV010000387.1 GCA_027004315.1 Deltaproteobacteria bacterium | reverse complement strand
ACCGACTCAGCGGCGGGGAACTACAAAAGGTCATCCTGGCCCGTGCACTGGCACAGGAACCAGAGGTGCTCCTCTTAGATGAACCGACCAGTAATCTAGACCTAAAGAACCAACTCCAGGTCATGGACCTGGTAAGGCAGATCGTGGATAGACAGGGACTCTCTGCAGTGGTGGCAATCCATGACATCAATCTTGCATTCCGATATGCAGACTATTTCCTGATGCTCAAGCAAGGGAAGATCCATACCCTGGCCCCAAGAGAGGAGATCACTCCGGAGATAATTCAAGATGTGTACGGCGTAGAGGTAATATTCACCCACATCGAGGGATATACCCTGGCAGTCCCAAGGTAACCGTTTACACCCCTTTATGTTGAAGTCTCCACGTCTTCGGCCAGCGGTAGCCTTTTGAAGGGTTTCAGTGCGGATTAATAGGCAGAGTGCCCTGATCTTGTGCATCAGGCGATGCTCCTGAAACCCTTCAAAATGCTACCGCTGGCACGGGGGAATGTGAACGGTTACGTCCCAAGGTAACCTGGGAATCAAAAGGAGGAGATATGAGGCGTGCTTTTCAGATTTTTTTTGTCCTTATCCTTGTCTTGTCTCTTTTAGGTATGTCATATGGAGAGACCAGAAAAGAGATCCATGTGAGGGATATGACAGGGCGCGAAGTCACTGTTCCCCAGGATCCGGCAAGGATCGTATGCATAGGCCCTGGTACACTCAGGCTAATCGTCTATCTAGGTGCAAAGGACAGGGTGGTAGGAGTCGAAGATATTGAGAAGAGATTCCCTGACAGCAGGCCATATTGGATCGCCAATCCTGATATGGAGAGACTGCCTTCAATTGGTCCGGGTGGCGTCAGCTCCATTGACAAGATGCCTGATTTAGAGGCGATCCTTGCAGTGCATCCCGATGTAGTATTTATAAGTTATATAGAGAAAAAAAAGGTAGATATCTTACAGAGTAGGATTGCCATCCCGGTCATTGTCCTCAGCTATGGTGTGTTCGGTTCTTTTAATGATGTTCTCTATGATTCCCTGCGTGTGGCAGGCCGTATACTGTCTGCACAGAAGAGGGCAGAGGCCCTGATTAGATATATAAGACATGCAAAACAGGACCTCCTCAAGAGGGTAAGGGACTATCCAGAACACAAAAAACCCAGGGTCTATGTAGGATGTGTTGGCTTTAGGGGCATGCACGGCATCGGGAGCACAGAGGCAGGTTATGCACCCCTTGAATGGGTCAGGGCCAGGAATCTGGCCAGGGGCAAAGGGCATCTGTTTGTAGGTAAGGAAAAGATACTGTCATGGAATCCGGATATCATCTTTATCGACGGCTGTGGAGAAGGGATCCTCAAGGAGGACTATGAAAGGAGACCCGGGTTCTATCATGCCTTGAAGGCATTCCAGAGCAGAAAGGTCTATTCCCTCTATCCCTTTAATTGGTATATGACAAATATAGGTACTGTTATCTGTGATGCCTATGCGGTGGGAAAGATCCTCTATCCCACAAGGTTCTCTGACGTAGATCTCAAGGTCAAGGCAGACAAGGTGTACGGATTCTTGGTGGGAAGGCCAATATATGGAGCCATGTGTAAAAAATACGGGTGCCTGGGACAGATCCTGCCCTATCTGGAGGGATCTGGTCCTAAAGACTAGTCGTAACCGTTCACATTCCCCCCGGCCGGGGACATGGACGGTTGCAACAGGAGGGGAGATGGACGGTTACGACGTAACTTCTCAATAAGTTCTGGCGTAACCGTTTGCGTCTCCAGCCAGCGGTAGCTTTTTTCAGGGTTTCAGGAGCATCGCTTGATGCACAAGATCAGAGCACTCTGCCCATTAATCCGCACTGAAACCCTGAAAAAAGCTACCGCTGGCCGGGGGGAATATGATCGGTT
>JALTHV010000386.1 GCA_027004315.1 Deltaproteobacteria bacterium | reverse complement strand
TCGGCAGACCTTATGGCCAGGTTTCTGACCTCTTCAGCCACCACGGCAAACCCGGAACCTGCCTCACCTGCACGGGCTGCCTCTACAGCGGCATTCAGGGCAAGCAGGTTTGTCTGAAAGGCGATTTCCTGGATGGTCTTGATGATCTTGCTGATGTTATTACTGGCCGTTGATGTCTCCTGCAGAGAAGCTGTCAGCGCCTTCATCGAGACGTTCCCATCTGCCAGGGCCTGCTCTGTGGTATCCATCAGCATCTTTCCTTCTCTGCTGTTTTCGGCATTCTTTTTCATCATAGATGTTATCTCTTCTATAGACGAGGATGTCTCTTCTATAGAACTCGCCTGTTCGCCTGATCCCTCAGCTAATTGCCTGGCACTGTCTTCTACGACACCAATGGTCTTATTCAGATATTCAGTCATACGAGAGAATGAATTGCCCAGGGCGCCCAATTCATCCTGAGATTTGAGGACCAACTGGCGGGTCAGGTCCCCGCTTGCCATGGCGTCGGCCTGATCCTTCAAGGTCTCGACAGGATTGATGACCAGCCTGGAAATCAAAAAATAGACCATCAGGACAGTCAAGAGGGCACCGCCAAGACCCATGGCCAGGTTCCTGGCGCGAAGGGCAGAGATGCTTGCATATATATCCTCATTTAGCTGTCTGACAGCCAGTCCGCCCAGGACATGACGGCTTGGGCCATGACAGTGATAACAGCGCCTTTCATTTACAATAGGGCGCAGCACTGAGAGATATCGTTTCCCCCCTATGATCTCTTCATAGCCCCTCTTCGGGGCCTTGCCATCAGTCAACATCATATCCAGCGCCTTTGCCATAGAGGCCCCATGGATCTCCTGGTCCATATCTGTCCCTTCCTTTTCTGGCTCAGATGCATAGGCAATCTTTTTGTCAAAACCAAAGAGCAGGACCTCCAAATTTTTGCTACTATGTCTCAAATCAGTCAATTCTTTTCTGATGGCCCGGCTGTCACCTCTGGACATGGGGAAAATAATGCTCGTGTATACCGAATTTGCCAGGTCAAGGCCTGCCTCATCGGTCTTTTCCCTGAGATCCTTTGCATGATCCCACATATTGAAATAGATGATAGAGGCAAACACGGCCAGAAAGAGCGTCGAGAGGGCAATAAGCACCTTGAGTTGCAGGCTCTCAGAGAGTTTTCTTAACATTATTCCATCCTCCTTAGATCAGCTTATTCTCCGTAAGGACTAGTGTGCCCCACCGTGGATCAGGGGCTTGTAATTAAAGGCAGCCACCCGTTCTGCGTTGTGGCACCTCTCACAGTCCTTTTTTGTCAGTTTTCCCTTGATATCTTTAGGGTCCCCGGATTCTACATGGAGACTTCCTGGCCCGTGGCATACCTCGCAACCTGCATCCTTCAGATACGGGGTTTCCTGTGCGGACTTAAAGCCGCCTGGCTGCCCAAAACCAGTCGTATGGCACTCAAAACACCTGCGAAATTCGCTCTCTGTAAGGCCCTTTTTCATCTTTAAGATGTCTTCATAGGAATGGGCCTTTTTGGCCCATGTCTTAAAGTTCTTGTATTCGGTTTCATGACACTCCCGGCAGGCCTCTGAACCAACATAGGTCTTTCCGGATGCAGCCCAGGCAGATGCAGGCCTTAATGGACACCATACAGGGCTCCCCATTGCCACTACCCAACAGGATATAAGACAGATCACATGTCTCCATTTTTCTATCATATCTGCCTCCTTGCCGTGATATTTTAATTGTCACTCTTGGTCTGATATATCGGATACATCTCAAAGAAACTTTATGAGCGAAGTTTTTTGTAATTTTTTAATAAGCTAGTACCCCATAAGTCCTCAATAAGTCCTGGCAATACAGTGTTCCCCTCACCCAAACCTCTCCCCTGGGGGAGAGGGCA
>JALTHV010000385.1 GCA_027004315.1 Deltaproteobacteria bacterium | reverse complement strand
ATCGTTTACATTCCCCCGGCTACCGCTGGCCGGGGACCTAGACGGTTACAACCCTGAAAGTCGGATAAAGCGTACATTATAACTATTATTTTCGTTGTATTCGGAATGCATGATTTTGGTATAAAAACCTGAAAGTCGGATAAAGCGTACACTAATAACCGCTTAAATAGCCAGATAACCCATTAAAGATTTTAACTTTTTTATCATTTTTGAAACGTGTGCGTATTGCGCTAATACGCACACTACTGGAGAGGCAAGAAAAAGCCTTACTTTTCAGTAAGAAAGCTAAATTCATTAGGCTTATAGTGTACGCTTTATCCGACTTTCAGGTTACAACAGGAGGGGGTGTGAACGGCTACCCCGTTTGCCAAACCCGGCCGCTGCATAATCCCAGTCTATTCCGGTCTCTTGAATTTTGTCACAAGAAAGGTGTGATCAGAAGGCCTTTCTGCAAGCCTTGGACCGAGATCTATGTAGGCCTCTAGGGCCTGTTCAGCCAGAGCGACCGTAGCAAATATGTGATCTACACGCCAGCCCATATGCCTCTTGACCGCGTTGGGTATCCTGTAATCATAAAACGTATACTGGCCCGGATCGGGATTCAGTTTTCGAAATACGTCTATAAATCCCCATGCCTTGACGTCCTCTAGGGCCTTGCGGGCATCTGAATGAAAGCAGACATGATCTACAACCTGTTCTGGTGCATAGACATCCTTTGGTTCGGGAGCGACATTGAGATCTCCGCACCAGAGCAAGGGCCTATCCGGAGAATAGTTCCTGTTAAACAGATCTTTTAACCTTTTAAACCACCTGAGCTTGATCTGAAAATGTACGTCGTCTAAGGCCTTCCCCTGAGGGACGTAGGTATTTACAACAGGTATATCCTGTATCCTGCAACGGATGAGCCGGGCTTCATCCTCCGGGGTATTCTCGGGATCATCAAAACCTGTGATACCACCTTTTATCTCGTATTTACTGGCTATTGCCACCCCATTGTAGGACTTTTGACCTCCATAGATCACATTATAGCCTATTTTATTGAATGACTCCTCTGGAAAATCTTTGTCCTGCACCTTTGTCTCTTGTATACAGAGGACATCTACTGCATTTTTTTCAAGCCAGGGGATCACTATGTGGAGACGTGCCCTCAGGGAATTTGCATTGAAAGTAGCGATGCTAAAGTGACTTATTCCCATTTTTAGCCCCATTCCAGAGATATTCGAAAAATCATTTATGTATTCATCAATGCAGCAGCCAAGTTTGCCAAAGATGCAAGGCAAAAGGCATGCAAAAGAGAAATGAAATGGATCTGCTAAGCACCTTCGTCAGAAGGGGCATTTTCTCTGATTATGTCTTTTACATTTTCAAGGATGTATAGAATGTCATGAAGAGTGACTTTGGGGTATTCCTCCAAAAAATCGTCGATTACAGATAGAATACCCTCAGTCAGGTTTTCAAACTGATCGATAGTAAGGTTGCTGACAGGTTCCGAAGCCATAAGGTAATCTAGATCAATGTCATAATATCTTGCCAATTCTTCCTTTATTCTTTCGAGTCTGTAGCTATGTCCACGATCAGAGCGCTTTCTGTCTCTTATATTTACGATCTCGCCCATGAAGATCCCTCACATGAATTTTAATATAACTTGGCATCCTTATTGAAAAATGTAAACTACAAAATGAAGGATACCTATATTTTTATACATTTTAGCTCAACCTGTTGAGTAGTGGCAAGCATTTTTTATTCCCCGTCCATGCTGCTCATACAGGACAAATTGACAAATTTAAATATAAAAAGTAAATTTCATCCATGATTATAGAAGAACTTACCATGCCTGCCCTTGTAAATGGGCTATCTAAAACTCGTACCATAATAATCCCCTTTGGCTCTGTTGAAGAACACGGACAGCATCTCCCATTGGGGACTGATACTATCCATGTATACGAATTATCGAAGAAAGCAAGTGAGCATCATCCACTTTTTGTCGCGCCACCAGTATGGTATGGGCTTTGCCGAAGCACAAATCAACATGCCGGTACAATTACTATATCGGCTAATACTCTAAGAATGCTTACTATAGAGCTTGCAGGGTCTTTCTATAATAAGGGGTTCAGAAATTTTATCCTCCTTTCCGGCCATGCAGGTGGCACCCATATGGCAACTCTTATAGATGCAGGGGAGGAGATATTGGCCAGGTTTAAAGAAAGTCAGGTGGCAGTATTATCTATCCTCGATCTGATAGCCAAAATCCCTGATAATATTGTAGAGACAGAAGGTGATTCACATGCTGGTGAGGTAGAGACCTCCCTGATGCTCCACTTGAGGCCAATGCATGTAGATGGCACGAGTCCGGAAGAGTATCCCTCCTTTCCCATGCATATATTGGTTAGAGACAAAAAGAAATTTTGGCCTGGAGGTGTCTGGGGTGATCCTTCAAAGGCCTCTCGTGAAAAGGGCAAGACCCTATTAGAGAAGGAAATTGAGGTCCTGTTAGAATTGGTAAACAGGATCGAATCGTAACCATTCACACCCCTCCTGTTGCAACCGTCCACGTCCCCGGCCAAAGGCTACTCCTGGCCGGGGGAAATGGGAACAGTTACCTCTCTCCTATCCAGGCGACAGCAACTGCCCTTGAACTGCTTGGCGTATTTTTTCATCTCTGATGCCTGCCCTGTGATTTCACCATAGTGTGAAAACATCCCAGATTTGATGTCTATAGCCCCTATGGAGATACTTATTATAGGAAATGTCCTCAGACGTCCCTGTCGGTCAAGGGATTCAATGCAATTCTTTATCCTGTCTTCAGGGTCATAGAAAGTGGGGATAATCTTGTCAAAGGCATCTATGATTTCCTGGGATGTCTCTTCTATCAGGGCTGAATCCATTATAAATATAAAATCGTCGCCTCCTATGTGTCCTATAAAGCTGTCGTTGGGCTGCTTATTCCTTACAATATTCAGGATGAGACGACCGGTCAGTCTTATAACTTCATCTCCACGGCTGAACCCATAATAGTCGTTGAATGGTTTGAAGTAATCAAGATCCGCATACGCAAAGGCAAAATCTTTGCCTCTATCAAGTCTGTCCTGTATCTGCCTGTTTATTGAAATATTCCCTGGAAGCCTTGTTAGCGGATTGATCTCAACGACCCTTTTCGATCTGAGAATACATAAATTGACCCTTATAAGTATCTCTTTCTCAAGGTCACTCTCCCATATATAGTCTTCAGCAAAAAAGGAATCCCACCTGGAAAATGTAAACTGATCAGGCAAGATAGCAAGGACAGGCAATTGATTAAACATGGGATCTTCCTTCAGATCATTAAGAATATTGATTGTGGAAGAGCCATCCATATCGATGGCAAAAATCATCAGATCTGGCATAGAATTATAGATATAATCCAAGGCAGGCTGCATCTTACTGAAGACAAGTGTCTTGTACAGATTTTTCAAGGTACTGTCTATAATATTTGTCAGAACAATATCTTGAGAGATAACTACAATGGTATTCATTATTATAGATATACTTCTTCCGTCAGTTCCAGAGAATCTTCCATTTCTTTTAGTATCTCTTTTAGGTCCATTTTACTCAGATTAAGGGCCTCAAAAGCAATTGGATCTACCGCAGGCACAAAGGAATCCCCAGCAAAACCCACTCCCATTGCCCTTATGAGGATATCGGCCAGATGAACAATTGCAGTTTCGATGGGAGCATTTTTTGAGAGACGTGGATTATGATGATATTTTATGACCTCTATCAAGTTGCGAGGGAAGAGCCATTTTTCTGCCAACCAGGATCCTATATAGGCATGATTAGTAACAAAGTGGTCTCTTTCTGCCTCAAAAATTGTAATATCCTTGATTTCTGCTTCATTCATTGCCTTCTTGTATTCCTTTGAGAATTCAAGGATTAAAATGACCTTTCCTATATCATGGAGCAGTCCTGCGACATAGACGTCATCATAGTTCTTCAACCCCTTCCTCTTGGCCATTATCCTTGATGTAACGGCACATCCGAGAGAATGTTGCCAGAGTCCGAGCATGGCCTTCTGCATGACTTCAAATACAGAGACACCGACAATCAATCCCCTTATGACATTCGAACCGAGGAGTACAGTTGCATGAGATACAGAAGAAATTCTACCAGGGAAACCATAAAATGCCGAATTAACCATTTTCAGGACCTTGGTAGTCAAGGCAGGGTCATTCGATATAAACTCGCCGATCTTTTTCAGAGATATTGAAGGATCTCCTATAATTTTTGAAATTTGCTTCAGGGTACTTGGGATCGTTGGAAGGCTGTCGATATTCTCAACCTTCCTGCGCAGACTTTTTGTGGTCATCTCAATCATATAAGCCTTCTATATGTTCTCTTACTACATCTTTTAACAGATTCATATAGGGCCTGTTCTCAATATTTTTAAATCTCTCTTCCATTTGAGTAAGTGCTTCATCTTTCGGTATGCCTTGTTGAGATGGCCCGTAAATATAGACACTATCGACTCCTATATTTTGGATTCTCCTTATCAAGGTCTCTGCCAGTTCTGTATCTTTGCCGAGTAAAACCATATTCCCTTTGGTTATAGACCTCGCAAGTTTCATCCCGGGCTCAAGTTTATCTATAGGAATTTTTCGCATAGTCATTCCTCCTAGTTGGCAAGAAAAAATCCTCTAAGATCACCTTAGCCACCCCTGGACAAAAGCCCATTGTAACCGTTCACATTCTCCCCGTCCAGCGGTAGCCTTTTGAAGGGTTTCAGGAGCATCGCTTGATGCACAAGATCAGGGCACTCTGCCCATTAATCCGCACTGAAACCCTCCAAAAGGCTACCGCTGGACGGGACATGAACATTACAGCCCATTTAGTGGACATTTCTCACACCTTGGTCTGGTCTTTTTACAATAATTTTTACCAAGGGCAACCCACAGGGCATGATACTCGTTATAGAGTCCCACATCGGTTGGAAGGTGATCCATGAATAGAGAGCGGATTTCATCATAGTTGGCATATTCATCTATAAGATCATGCCTCGTAAGTGCCCTTACCGTATAGACATCCACTACAAAACTGGGTAGCCTTCCTGCATAGAGCAGGATGCTGTCTGCAGTCTCAGGACCTATGCCCTTTATGCCAAGGAGCATGGGCCTCAATAGCTCAATGCCTGTTGCAAACATGACATCCAGGTTCGCATCAAATTTTTCTACCAGAAAGGTCACAAAATTTTGGAGCCTTCCTGCCTTTATATTGTAGTAACCTGCTGGCTGTATAATTTCGGCAAGCGACTCCCTAGGCAATCCATAGATGGCCCTTGGACTCATGAGATTTCTGCCTTTGAGGTTTGAAATAGCCTTCTCTACGTTTCCCCAGTTGGTATTTTGGGTCAAGATTGCACCGACACATACCTCAAATGGAGAGGTACCTGGCCACCAGCCCTGCGGCCCAAAGGCCGCAAAGAGGTGCCTGTATATGGACATTAACTGGTCACCAATGGGACCATACCCAGATATCAAGTCATCCTCCTGATTTAGGGTGCTTCTTTGTAACTTCTCAATAAGTTGGGGCATCATTTTTGGTAATCGATCACAGGGAGCTTCTTTTTCCAACATACTCTCGCCCCTTGTTTTCTAAGGTTTTTGCAGCATGGGACCCTCCCCGTTCTCCTCCGCTGCGCTCCGGAGCCGGGGTCTCCCATGCTGCAAAAACCAAGAAAACTACAGGGCTAACGCAAATCGTTTCCAAAAGAAGCTCCCTGTGATCGATTACATCGAAGTTGCCAGGACTTATTGAGAAGTTACGCTTCTTTTGGAACGGGGAGGGCCCGTGCTGCAAAGGCCTCAGAATTCCTTTTCTCTGGAGCCATAGGATGCTATCTTGTGCCCAATATGCCTTATAGCCAGATCCTCTCCCTAATAGTAGCCCTGT
>JALTHV010000384.1 GCA_027004315.1 Deltaproteobacteria bacterium | reverse complement strand
GTGAAGATGCGCATAATTCCATTTGTGAGCATACGAAACCCCATGGCCCTGAGAAAGAGTACTACACCGGCTTCAAAAAAAAGACTTCGAATATACCCCCGGATAATGACACGGTCGAAGCAGGTATAATTGAATTTGATATTGTTGGCGAATTGCTGTACGAATGAATTATTCATGGCATCCCCTAATTTTGACTTTTATGCTTTGTAGATAAAAAACGTAAAAAAAATTTACGTTTTTTATGACGTGTTAAGATGCTGTAACTCCCATTAAAAACAGGCTTTTCTTATGATTTGTAGTCTCAGCGATCACTTTAATTGAGGATGGTTGCTCTACGAATGATATAAGCCCAATTTTGGAACACGCTGATATTATTGCAAATAATAAATTCAAGAAAAGACGATTTCAACTGTGGATAGTATATAGGCCTTCTCTCATAACCCTTTGAAATTATGTGCTTTTGGATTTTAGGAGCGAGCGTTACGTTTTCACTTTTTACGTTTTTCAGCAGACTTATGCGGGATTTGGAGATTAGTTGTATTTTACATCCATGCTTTGCCTTTTTCGAAACTTTAGTTTGGTAAATAGTGGTGCCCGGGGCCGGAGTCGAACCGGCACGAAGGATAGCTTCGAGGGATTTTAAGTCCCTTGTGTCTACCAATTTCACCACCCGGGCCTATGTAAGTTT
Source organism: Deltaproteobacteria bacterium (assembly GCA_027004315.1). GTDB lineage: Bacteria > Desulfobacterota > Dissulfuribacteria > Dissulfuribacterales > UBA3076 > JALTHG01. The sequence continues at coordinate 1,219 of JALTHV010000384.1, read as the reverse complement.
TCCTAGTGTTTCGGTAACTTATACTGTATTGTCCTGAGGACGTCAACGATCCTGGCAGGAGTGACATAGGGGACGGAGTTAGTTTAATAGTTTAACGTTATTCTCTTTTGTGAGAAGCAGAGGGGTCAGGCATCGAAAATAGAAATTAGCCTGTTTACCTGACTCCTTATCCTTGAACATACAAGATACAGAGAACACAGAGCCTTTTCTTTTTTGGCCAATCGGGAGACAACTATTGGCCAAAAGCAGTACCCTTATGAGCAATATCCTGGCCGCCATCGGCCGGGGTCAATTGCAAGTGCTGGAGGACCGGGTGCGCCGCAAGCGGGAGATTTTTGAGAGTTATCGTCAAGCATTGGGCGATTTACCGGGAATCGACTTTATGCCCGAAGCGCCGTGGGGTATGCACAATCGCTGGCTGACGGTGATCACCATTGACCCGGATGAATTCGGCGCCACCCGGGAGAACGTGCGTCTGGCACTGGAAGCCGAAAATATCGAATCCTGCCCTCTGTGGAAACCCATGCACCTCCAGCCCGTGTTCCGTGACTGCGAGGTGGTTGGCGGCAACGTCGCCGAGGACCTCTTCGCCAAGGGCCTCTGCTTGCCCCGTTGAATTGCTCGAAAGAGCAAACCGAAGGTATTCAACTGGGGCTTGCCCTCCGGCACAGCCATGAGCGAAGCCGACCAGATACGGGTGGTGGAAGTGATTAGGACACAGATAAACACCCCAGTGAAATACGCCTACGGCTGTCCTTCAGAATTTCACAGGGCGGGCAGGCTTCGCACGCAGATAAAACTCTAAAAAATATAGGACACAGATTTACACAGGCTGCGCACACAGATAAAAACAAAGGAAAGAAGCTGTGGTTTGGTCAGGGTGATCCAGTTCTAATGAGCCTGTCATGCAATTTCAAGAAGTTAATAATAAATATGGACAACTCCTCTAAAAGTCGGTATATTTCTTCATAACAGATAACCATCAGGAGGGTCACTTTTGAATTTATCACAAGTCGAGTTGCGTCCCGTTTTTCCTGATGAAGAAATATTATTTCAGCAAGTTATGCAAAAACACCATTATCTTGGTTCATTGCCAAAAATCGGTAATACCATAAAGTGTACCCCATTGTCAAGACAGAAAACCACGTTCTGGATATTTCATATAAGATAAGGGCAACAGGCACCGAGCAGGTTGCTCATCATACAATTACCGCCATTG
>JALTHV010000383.1 GCA_027004315.1 Deltaproteobacteria bacterium | reverse complement strand
GGTAAAAAGGCTCTGCCTTGACGGACCTATGGAAGAACTCACACAGGCCACAAACCTACAGGCCTGTCTCACTACTATAGATATTATCTGCTGCATGGCCGCCAGAGATCTCGGACTGGAGGCATCTGCAGTGGCCGGACACAGCCTTGGAGAGTATCCCGCGCTCTGGGCCGCAGGGGTCCTCAGCCTTGAAGATACCTTTAAGCTGGTCCATGCCAGGGGCAGACTCATGGAGGAGGCAGGAGAGAAAAACCCTGGTGCCATGGCCGCCGTGATTGGCATCAGCAGGGAAAGGCTGGCAGAGCTGGTTGGGCCTTTGGCAAAAAGAGGCATTCTGGCCCTGGCCAATCATAATTCTCCAGAACAGATTGTAGTCACAGGGGAAAAGGACCTGGTAAGAGATCTGTGCAGAGATGCCAAGGCCATAGGGGCAAGGGCGATCCCCCTCAAGCTCTCAGGTGCCTATCACAGTCCCCTTATGAAAGAGGCAGCAAGACTTTTTTCTGAGGTCCTTGCTGAGGTGCCCTTTTCTCAGGCCAGGGTCCCATTTTATAGCAATGTCACAGCAGACCCTGAATCAGACCCCGAAAAGATCAAGAAACTCATGGAGAGACAGATCTGTATGCCTGTCAGATGGTACGAGATTGCAACCAATATGGACCGGGACGGGATATCAAATTTTATTGAACTAGGTCCCAAAAAGGTCCTTGGCAGACTGATCATGAAGTGTCTGCCTAAAGGCCGTGCCAGGGTATTCCAGGGAGAGACCCTTCAGGACCTCAGAGAGTGTATCAGAGCTACCTCTGACCTCTAACCTCTGTCTTCTGTCCTACTGTCGTCTCTCTCTCCTTTCTCTTGCCCTCTTCAAGAGCTCCAGAAAGGGATTTGTCCTTCCATGGTAGCCTGGAGAGGCGGGTGAAACAAAAAAATTCGGCCGGGTACCTGCCTTCTTCTCTGTGTGAATTCCAGGACCAGTCAGGACCCTATGATGGGCAAATATCTTTTGTAACTGTAAGGCCTTCTTATTGCCAGGTCGATGGGAAGGGCCAGTTCTAGATATCCTTTTTGTAGGGCCTGGCCTAGGAGTTGGCCTTGTATAGGGTCTGGGTTGTGGGGCCTGAAAGGCAACTGGAGTACCAGTCTTCTCTCCCTTCTTGGCCGTATCAAATATACCGATCTGTACTGATTCTCCGCGGCTAGACCTGAACACTACACCTCGGGGAGTTATATCCTTTACGCTCCAGCCATCAACCAGGTCACCTGGCCTCACAGTACGTATATTTTTCCCCTTGCCCCTGGCACTCCGAATGAAAGACCCGGGCCTGGGTTTTGCGACCTTCAGATAGGCCATATGCATCTCCCCGACAATAATAGTCCCATAGACCTGATAGCGGCTCTTTAGATCTTTCTCTGCGACTGAGCTACTATCTCCGGTCAGGCCCTGTTCTTTGCCCCGTTTTGGGTCAAAAGGGTCCTTGGCGACAATGGTCTTATAGGGACCAAGCTCAACCTGGACAGGGGAATCCTCGGCATAGAGCACAGCAGGACCAAAAAGGCACCACAGACCCATACAAAATATATATACCAAAAAAAATGATTTGGGGAGACAATACAGACTAGTTGTCATCTTTATGCTCCAGGTTTTTGCTGGTTGAGCCTTTGTGTTCCTTCAGCATCTGCCTCAAGGACTTGACCCGCCCCTTAAATTCCCTGGTCAGGGCATCGGCCTGTCCTGTAGACTGTATAACATGTGGGGTAATGGTTATCAACAGTTCTGTCTTGGTGTTTGTATAACTCCGCCAGCCAAACAGATAACCCAATATCGGCAGGTCCTTGAGAAATGGGATGCCAGAGCGGGTCTTGTTTTTTGTATTCTTCATCAGACCGCCAATTACTATGGTATGACCGTCCTGAACCACCAGATTGGTAGTTGCCTTTCGGGTCTGAAAACTGGGGTAGTTGCCCCCTCCACCCACTGCTACAGCACTCCCAAGGGAGCTGACTTCCTGGGTTACCTTCATGCTGACCAGTCCACTCTCATTGATAGAGGGTGTCACATCGAGGATGACACCGGCGCTGCGGTACTGAATAGACTGTGTGAGAGTGCTCTCAGTAGTACTGGTCGTCGAACTGGTCGCAGTAGGCACGTCCTGCGTCACCTCGATCTTGGACTCCTTGTTGTCTACTGCCAATATATTTGGCGCAGAGAGGATATTGATCTTTGTCTTTGAGGCCAAGAGATTGATCAGATTCCGAAGCTCACCACCTGAATTATAGAGGCCATAAGTAAATCCGGAAAGGCCTTTACCAAGGGCTGTATCCTTGGCTAAATTGCCGAGGGTTTGATCGGTAAGTGCAATATCAGCAGAATATGACCTCCTATGGCCCCTTAGAAACCACTCGACCCCATATTGAAAACCCTTATCCAGGGTGACCTCTACAACCAAGACATCTATGAGGACCTGCCTGGGGACCACGTCTATCTGCTTCAGGACACTGAGCATAGTGATATAGTCCTTTGGCCTTGCCTTAATGATAATGGCATTATTGACCTCGTCTGGTATAATTTCTACCTTACCAGAGAGCTCACCACTGACAGTCGCCCCTTTTTTAGCTACCTCACGCCTCACCAAAACGGTCTTTTGGGAAGAAGACCTCGAGGACTTCTGCCCGCCGTAGAGTTGCTTGAGGAGATCTGCCTCGTCTTTGGCCTGCCCATTCTGTACAAAGTAGACATATACCTGGGTACCCTTCTCAGGCTCTCTCTGATCCAGCTCTGTCACCCAGTTACCCACTACATCCAGGAGACTCTTCCACTTAGTTACTACGAGTAAGGCATTTATGGCCTTTAGGGGCAGGATCTGAAGGCCGCCCTGGTCAATACCTGGCCTCTGATAGAGGCCCCTGGTCCTGAATATCCTATCCAGATCCCTCGACAGGTCTTCTGCATCGCTGTTTTTCAGGGTAAATAGACGCCAGTGTATATCCTTAAAAAAATTTGTATCCATTAAGGCCAGGAGTCTTGAGACCTTGGCTATATTCCCGACTGTATCTACCAGGATCACGGCATTTATGCTCGGCTCGGCCACGATGACCGCCCCTGGAGAGATAAAGTTTCTGAGGCTGGGGACTAACTGGACCGCGGAGAGATAACGGAGCTGGAATACACGGATCACGTCTCCTGGATGTGGTCCCCAAGTCCCAGAACTCAAGACCTCTGATCCTGTCTTGGCACTGTTGGGCTTTCGGACCACCTTATAAAGGCCCTGGGCCCCACGGGTTATGGCCAGACCATGTATCTGCAATATAGAATTGAAGAGATTGAGGAACTCCTTTCTGCTATACCTGCCCTGGACGTGGAGTGAAATAGTCCCCCTTATGGCCGGCTCTACTACATAGCTGAGACCTAAGATGTGTCCAAGTATCTGATCCAGGACAGGGTGTATATCCATATTGTCCAGAGTGATGTCTATCTTACGGCGTTCATTGGCCTTGGCCCCGGCAAATGGAGACCGTGGCACAGGTGGAGGAGAGGAAAAGACAGCTCCAGGCCCTTCTGATGGCACCTTACTGACATTTTGGGCAATGGCCAGGCCCTGGATGGATACCCATATAGATATAGCAACCAGGCCCAAGAACACCCACTTTTGATGATGTATTTTCATATTGAATCTAGCCTTTCATAAAGAGGGCCTCTGCCTCAATACTGATCCTGAGATAGGGATGGCGACTCATTATCTTGACTATATCTATCCGGGATATTCGGAGTAGCCGGTTATCATCGTCTAACAACTTTAAAAACTTGACCAATTTCCTGGTATCGGCCTTGGCAGTAAAGGTAGCCAGAGCGAGTTGATGGCCTCTCCATTTACGTACCCTGGCTGTCTTGTAAGTTACTACCTCAAGCCCTGCCTCAGAGGCATTTTTGAGCAGTATATCCTGTAGGTTGGAGGCCACGAGTTGTGGGGCATTGCCAGCTATAAGCCTTTTTATGGCCTGAGCAAGCTCCTGCCTTGACTGCTTTAGCCGGCTGTCTACGCCATAATGGCGCCTGATATCCCGCTTCAAGCTCTCTATCTTTATCCTCTGGGCCTCTATCCTGGTATCTGCATCCTCAAGTCTGCCAGAGAGCGGCTCCCAGACCAGACTGTACCAGAGTATCAGGACGATCACCAACAGGCCATAGCGTAATACAGCACTCCTTTTGTCAAGGGAAAGGCTAACTCCCATGGCCCACTCCCTTCTTGGTGATAAGATCTATCTCTACAGAAAAGTGTTCCCTCTGTTGACTGTCTTTTGTGACTGGAGATACAAGCTTGACCTCTGAAAACAGGGGGCTATTACGCCACCTTCCCATGGTCTCCACTGCCGAGCTGCCTTGGGCCCTGATCCTCACCCTGTCTCCCCTCAGGTTGAGAGTCCTTATCCAGGTCTCTGGGGGGGTATAATCTGCCAGGGCCTTTAAGACCACCAATGCAGAAGGCCTCTCAGACCTAAAGTCCCTCAGGTCTTTGAGTTGCCCATTGACCTGGTCCAGTTGTTTTTGGGTAGCCAGCATGGGCGACAGTCGTCTCTCCAGCTTTGCTATCTCGTTTTTCATCTTCTGTACTGAGTGTAGGCGTTCTCTAAGCCTCATACCCTGTGTGCCTGTAGCCAATATAATTGCTACTGCAAGGGCCCCTGCAACCAATTGATATGGCCTTATGCGCAAACGAAAGGGCTGATGGCGGGGACCTTCCTGAAGAGATATAGAGGGAAAAGAACTGAGTCCTAGAGAGGCGGCACATAACCCCCATGTAGTCTGTTTAGAGATTCCTGAGAGCCCCTTCAGGTCATCACATGGATCTCTCAATGGGACTTCAGGTGTAGTCCCAGCCAGATCCCCTACTATATATACAGGGGCCATTACATATCTGGAAAATGGAAAGGGGAGGTATTTGGAGAGTCCCTTGAGGGCCTCTGAGATGTCTCCTCCTTCTGGGACCGATACAGGATGCGAGCCCTCCCATGCGTGGACACCATGGAGAGAGACGATCCAGCTATCACCCTGACGGCAGAGACACGTACAGGGAAGGGGGGCACCTTCACCCGCACGCAACAAGATATCCAGGCCCAGGCTTGCAGGCGATATGGGCCCTAATGACTTGGCATGTCCTGTCTCACGGATGGCCCTGAGGACAGGATCCAAAAAATTTCTGGGGATATAGACCAGGAGCACTACTGTCTTTTTGCTACGCCTAAATGCCCATTGATCGTGATATATCTCGTCTGGTTTCAGGTGAGAATGTAGCCCTATGCCCATACGGACCGCATTGGCCGCCTCCTCTGGTTCCAACTGGGGAAAGCTCAGTTCTCTCAAGAAGAGGGCCTTACGCGGGATCCCAAGACATATGGTACGTCTTCGTGATGGGCGAATACCCTTGAGTATCCCCTTTATCTGGTCTGCCAGGGAACGATTGAGGTCCTCAAAGGTCTGAATGACCTGGCCAGGAGACCATCTACCCAGCCTCTTCTTGAGACAGAAGACATCGGGTCTGGACTCATCCAGATAGATGCCCAGTATTTCTCGTTCCCTGATCAACTCGATTCTTTGTCTCGAAAGACAACTCCTTCATACCAGTGTATGACACTGAATTTTTTCCCTGACTTTTTCCAATAGAATTGATACATGCGGTTTCCTATCAGGAGCCTGAGACACAGGATGCCATGACGCGAGGCCTTGGCTTTGGGTCCCAGTATCTCTTTGATTGGCAGAGGTGCATACTCTTCTACCACATGGCCAGAAGGGTTGTAAACAGTGAATATATCCTGTAGGCCACCCCTCCATACGACCTCATTGTCTCCGTCTTGGGAAGACCAGGTTATAGGCCCATAAAACAGTCTCTGCCCAACTCCATTTACCAAAAGCAGTTCCTCTACGAGGTGAAATGGTCCATTGG
>JALTHV010000382.1 GCA_027004315.1 Deltaproteobacteria bacterium | reverse complement strand
ATACTATAGTTAGACCTGGGATGACAACAGCGCAGATATTTGTTGGGTACAAAATTTGAGGACTAAGCTGGAGAGTAGACTGTTTTTAACAACTAGAATGCAAAAAAATATGAAATATCCAGGCCTTTAGACTCAAAAATGCCTTTTCATATATCTCTCTAGCCGATCATAGGCCTTGTTCAATATATCTTCAGGTGGAAGAAAGACCACACGGAAGTGAGGGGTCTTAGGCAGAGCGCCAAACCCGCTGCCATGTACTACTACTACCCCGGTCTCACGTATAAGGTCTTTTACGAATGCCTTGTCGTCTATATCCAGATCAATCCTGGGAAAGGCATAGAAGGCCCCATTGGGCCTCTGGCACGATATATTTGGGATGGCATTCAGCCTTTCAATAGTCAGGTCTCTGCGCGTCTGTAGTTTTTTTATAGTCTCCTTGATATGGGACTGGTTGCCATTAAGGGCAGTAGGTATGGCAAACTGCTTTGGGTGCGAGGTGCAGAGCCTGGCCCTTACGAGTTTTTTCATGGCCTCGGTGTAGTCCTCCACGAGTTTTGGGGCCCCGCTCACTATGGCCCAGCCAATACGGAAGCCAGGAGCAAGATAACACTTGGAGAGACCATTAAAGGTCACTATAGGAAGCTCTCTGTCCAGAGAGGCTATACTGATGTGGCGTTGGCCATTCAAGATGAGTTTGTTGTATATCTCATCACTGAAGATTACCAGATTATGACGTCTTGCAATCGCTATTATCTGACGCAGAGTTTCTTCTCTGTATACTGCGCCTGTAGGATTATTGGGGTTTATGATTACAATCGCCCTGGTCTTTTCATCTATCTGGCTCTCCATATGGACAACGTCTGGCTGCCAGGCATTGTCTTCATCCAGGAGATAGGGCCTGGCTACGCCGATCAGACGGTTGAGAAGGGCATTGTAAAGGGGATATCCCGGTGAAGGGACCAGGACATTTTCTCCTTTGTTTACCAGGGCAGAAAGGGCAAAGTCTATGGCCTCGCTGGCACCGGTAGTAATCAGTATCTCATAAGGCTCTATGCCATTATTCTCGACCTCGTGCCTTACGGCTTCTATGGCCTCTGGTATTCCCTCTGAGGCGGAATATCCGGTATGATTATCCAGCATGGCTTGATAGGTGGCATCTATAAGGTGCCTGGGCGTTATAAAGTCAAAGAGTATGGGATCTCCTATATTGAGATAGAAAAGGTCACCACCAGATGCCTTCCTCTCATTTGCTACCTCTATAATGTCCCTTATGGCATAGGCAATATGCCCTGTCCGCCTTGACGGGCAAATTTTTTTGAGTGTAGTCATAAGAATCTTCCTTATCCAGATTCAACATAACCGCTCACGCCCCCGGGCCAGCAGTGGGCTTTTGAAGGGTTTCAGCGCGAATCAATGGGCAGAGCGCCCTGATCTTGTGCATCAAGCGATGCTTTTGAAACCCTGAAAAAGGCTACCGCTGGCTGGGGGGAGGAGAGAGATGTGAACGGTTACGATTCAACAGCTATTATCTGGCATCCTCTATGGTTGTAGAAGCGGTGAAATCTAATTTTCAGTATCTCAATAGATTCACCTATTGTGCCGTCTTGTCAACTGAATTTTATCAATCTTTACTTATGATGGTCCTTTCCTAAGTAAAAATTCAGCCATGATGAGGTGTCATGGAGGGCCCAGTTTCTCGGGGGGAGCGGCGTACCGCCCAGTCTACTCTGCTCGCCAAGCTTCTTGAGACGTTCATATACCTTTACGTAAAAACACCTCCGTTTCCCTGGCCAGACCTCACACCATCCATCTCTGCTACCTCCACAGGGACCATTTAACAGAAACTTGGCACACTGGGACTGAGGGCAGAGAAATCCCATCTCCCCCAGTGTGCAGTCTCCACAGCCCTGGCAGTC
>JALTHV010000381.1:3670-5964 GCA_027004315.1 Deltaproteobacteria bacterium | reverse complement strand
CAATATTATACTCAAAAATAGTAAAGGTTCTTCCATGTTATGCAGCCTCCTCCTTAGCACAGACTCTGCGAATCACTATAGCCAATAGCCATATATAGAAAGTGATTACACCAACTGAGAGACCTATAAAAAGTCCTACAGCTGAGAAATATTCCCTGAATAGTAGAAAGGCAAGCGACACTGCCAAGAGTACAAGCCCCAATCTAGCAGCAAAACCTACATAATATATGGCCTTAGTATGGTAATATAGCACATATCTACAGTTGCTCTTAAGTCCCATATTGTTCAGATTGGCTATTACCCCGCCAAGCAGGATGCCCACAGCCATCTTAGATGAAGAGACCAAAGTAGCTGCGAGTACCATCAGGCCCAAAAAGACCCAGTTAGCTGCTATATAATATCTTAGAGACCGCTCATTCAGCTCTCCACTAATTAATGTCTTCAGCATCAGTTTCGATCTCGATACTCTTTTAACCCAGTTTTCCTTTTCTTTCGGCTTCCTTACTAAAACGCTTGCTCAGAATCAGAAAATTCTTAATGCCCCCGGCAATCCCAAAGATCAGACATATTATAGTGAACCATGGATATGTCCGCCCCTTAAACAGCCAAGTGTCCAGATAATACCCTGTAATTACCCCTGCAAAAGTGGAAAAAACTACAGCTAAGGCAATAGTACTGGCAATACTGAGAGCATGAAGCTGTGAGCCCAACTCTTTTTTTATGCTGCCCATCTACCTCCATGATCCCTTTATCCATTACTATACTGAACGAAGCCTCATCAATTCCCTAGACCCTCCCAACAAATTAACTAAGCAAATAGCATAAGAATATCCAACTGTCAATCAATTTATGATTATGTTTGGAAAATCCTAAATTATACTCTGTCCGTAACTGTTCACATTCCCCCCGGCCAAGGACGTGGATGGTTGCAACAGAAGGGGGGTGTGAACGGTTACCTCTGTCCTCATGCAATATCCTTGAATACAGATTCAGCAACCCTCAGGGTCTCTTCTATTACCTCCCACCCATGGGCCAGAGATACAAAACCTGCCTCAAACTGCGATGGGGCAAAATAGACGCCCTTCTCCAACATGCGCCTAAAAAAGCGGGCGTAGAGATCGGTATCGGACTTAAGGACAGTCTCAAAATCCGTGACAGGGCCCTTCTGTCCAAAGAATGTAGTCATCATGGACCCCACACGCTGTGGACAACATGTCACATTATAGCGTTTGGCCAGATCCACTAACCCCCTCTGTAGGGCCTCTGCCCTCTCTTCCAGGACCTCATAGACCCCTGGACGATCCAGCACTTCAAGGGTTGCAAGGCCGGCCGCCGTGGCAAGTGGGTTGCCAGACAGGGTCCCTGCCTGATAGACAGGGCCCACAGGAGCAACCTCTTCCATAATCTCCTTCCTGCCACCATAGGCCCCTACAGGCAGGCCACCACCAATTATCTTTCCAAGACAGGTAATGTCCGGCATTATCTGAAAATATTCCTGGGCCCCGCCACGGGCCAGCCTGAAACCCGTAATTACCTCGTCAAATATGAGCAATATCCCCCTATCCTGGGTCCAGGTCCGAAGTCTGGGAAGGAAATCATCTCTTGGAGGGATTACACCCATATTGGCGGCAACTGGCTCCACAATGACCGCTGCTATTTCATGACCCTCTCTATCCAGGACGGATTGTAAGGCCTTTAGGTCATTAAAGGGCACAGCTAAGGTGCTTGCTACCACCTCTTCAGGTACCCCAGGACTCCCAGGGATCCCAAGAGTTGCCACACCAGAACCGGCCTTTACCAGAAAGGAATCCGCATGTCCATGATAACAGCCATCAAATTTCAGGATCTTTTTTCGGCCTGTATATCCTCTGGCCAGACGGATAGCACTCATGGCGGCCTCTGTACCAGAATTTACCAGCCTCACCTGCTCTATGGATGGCACAAACTCGACTATCTTCTTGGCCAGGGCCACCTCTCGCCAAGTGGGTATCCCAAAGCTAGTGCCGGACGACAAGGCCTCGGCAATTGCTCCCTTTACTTCAGGATGGGTATGCCCGAGGATCATAGGACCCCAGGAAGAGATATAGTCAATATAGCGATTCCCATCTACATCGTATAGATAGCAGCCATCTGCCCTCTCAATAAATATAGGATTACACCCTACTGACCGGCATGCACGGACCGGGCTGTTGACTCCGCCTGGTATTAACTCCTGGGCCAATTGGAAATAACTATCTGAAAAGTAGTGATGATACATTTAGCCTCCTGAAGATTCTCTCACAGGTAATAAAATA
>JALTHV010000381.1:0-3570 GCA_027004315.1 Deltaproteobacteria bacterium | reverse complement strand
GACGTGAAGAGTTACAAGTAATCCGTGTAATCTGCGAAATCTGTGGATCAAAATTGTATCTGAATGTACCCTTCGTTCAGACACTAATCATCTGCATATAATCCGCAAAAATCTCCTCTTTCCTACCTTTAAGACTCCTTCAGTCCCCTGAAGCCCGATTTCCTCAGACCGTATCTTAGTGCCATCAATACTCACAGCGCCCTGTCTGATAAGCCGCCTGGCCTCAGAACTACTCTTTACGAGGGCTGCCTCCTTGAGAACCTTAGGGAGATAGATCCTCTCTGTACCAGGAGCTAACTGAAACTGCAGGATATCTTCAGGAAGCTCCCTTTTGCTGAATTGGGCCTCAAAGCCTACCCTTGCAGCCTTTGCGGCCTGGGCACCATGAAATCTCGCCACGAGTTCCTCTGCAAGGTCCATTTTTACGTCCTTTGGGTGAAAACGGCCAAGGACGACTCCATCTTTAAGCCTCTGGATCTCCTCCATAGAAAGGCCGCTCAGCAACTCAAAATATCTGAACATCATCTCGTCTGAAATGGACATAAGCTTTCCAAACATGTCCTGGGGCAGTTCATCAATACCCACATAATTACCCAGAGACTTGCTCATTTTCTGGACCCCATCCAGCCCTTCAAGGAGAGGCATGGTCAAAACAACCTGGGGACGCTGGCCATACTCCTTCTGTATATGGCGTCCCACCAAGAGATTAAATTTTTGGTCAGTACCTCCAAGTTCGACATCGGCCTGTAAGACCACAGAGTCATAGCCCTGGATCAGGGGATAGATAAACTCATGCACACCTATAGGCCTCTGGTCTTGAAAACGCCTCTTAAAGTCATCCCTTTCCAGTATCCTGGCAACAGTATGCCTGGCACACAGGCGGATCATGTCCATGGAGCTCATCTTATGCATCCATGTGCTATTAAAGGCAATCTCAGTCTTTTGCGGATCCAGGATTTTAAAGATCTGATCTCTATATGTCCTGGCATTCTCCTGGACCTGCTGGGGAGTGAGGGAAGGCCTGGTCTCCGACTTGCCGGTCGGATCTCCGATCAGGCCAGTAAAATCCCCTATAAGAAAGATTACACGGTGACCAAGTTCCTGAAAATGCCTCATCTTCTGTATGAGCACCGTGTGGCCCAGATGCAGGTCCGGTGCAGTAGGATCAAACCCGGCCTTGATATTCAAGGGCCTGCCCGTCTCTATGGCCCTCTTTAGCCTATTCTCCAGCTCATGCTCCTCGATTATCTCCACGGCCCCCCTTCGGATGAGTTCCATGGCCTTTTTCAGATCCTGCTCCATATTATACCCATCTAGACTATCAAACTGTAAGCGTTCACATTCCCTCCCGACGTGAACAGTTACATCAAACTACTTTGCATATTCCACGGCCCTTGTCTCTCGTATCACAGTCACCTTAATCTGGCCAGGATAACTCAGCTCACTCTCTATCTTCTTGGCGACCTCACGGCACAGGAGCACTGCCTCTGCATCAGATACCCGGTCACTGAGAACCATTATACGGATCTCACGCCCTGCCTGGATGGCATAGGATTTCTGGACACCTGCGAAGTCCGTTGCAATCTTCTCCAGGTCCTCCAGGCGTTTTACATAGCTCTCAAGCATCTCTCGCCTGGCCCCGGGCCTTGCACCTGAAAGGGCATCCGCAGCCTGTACCAATACTGCCATCACTGTATTTGGCTTCACATCCTCATGATGCGCTGCAATGGCATGTACAATATCCTTCGACTCCCCATACTTCTTAGCCAAATTTGCACCTATAATGGCATGGGGACCTTCCACCTCATGATCCACGGCCTTTCCGATATCATGGAGCAGGCCAGCCCGTTTTGCATTCTTGACCTTGATACCCAATTCAGAGGCCATTACGCCACACAGAAAGGCGACCTCAACAGAATGTTGCAGCACATTCTGGCTATAGCTGGTACGGAAACGGAGCTTCCCCAAGAGCTTTATGAGCTCGGGATGAATTCCATAGATACCTACATCAAAGGCGGCCTGTTCACCCGTCTCCCGGATGACAGTATCTATCTCCTTTTCCACCTTTTTTACTACTTCTTCAATGCGTGCCGGATGAATTCGGCCATCGGCAACCAACCTCTCAAGGGCAATTCTGGCCACTTCTCTACGTACCGGGTTGAAACCGGATAGCAAGACAGCCTCTGGGGTATCATCGATGATAAGATCTATGCCTGTAGCGGCCTCTATGGCCCGGATATTCCTGCCCTCCCTGCCTATTATACGGCCTTTCATCTCCTCATTAGGCAAATTTACCACAGAAACGGTCCTCTCTGACACATATTCACCTGCATACCTGGATATAGCCAGCGAAATTATATCTTTAGCCCTTTTCTCGGCAGTCTCCTTGGCCTCTGCCTCTACCTTTTTGATCAGCCTGGCCGCATCCTGTCTGACCTCTGACTCCAATGACTTCAGCAGGTAGTCCCTGGCCTCCTGGGCCGACATAGCAGATATCTTTTCGAGCTGCTCCCTCTGCCTGGCTACCAACGTATCTATATCTTTTTTCTTTTTCTGGAATATGTGCTCTAGTTCCTGGAGGTTCTTTTCCTTCTCTAGGACCTCGATCTCCTTATGATCTATCAGATCCTCTTTGTGATTTACCTGCTCTTCTTTTTGCCGTAGACGTCTCTCCTGGCTACGCAGCTCGGCCTTCTGTTCCTTTATTGCATCCTCGGCCTCTTTCCTCAGTCTAAAGGCATGTTCATGCCCTTTGACCTTGGCCTCTTGAAGCAGTCTCTCTGCCTCTACATGAGCATTTTCCCTTAAATGCTCAAGCCCTTCTTTCCTGGAGATAAAACTATCTATCATTCTGCGCCTGGCAAACCATACGCCTATGGCTAGGCCTATAGCCAGGCCCAAAATGATTGAAGCTATCAGATAAAAAATTTCCATAATGGGTGGCACCTTCCTTTCATAGTAGGATGGCCACACCCCAACTCCCTTATAGAGCATCTAATGACGGCCACATATGGACTTTGGCAGGTAATAGAAATCCAAGCCAGAATTGGCCCAGAGGAAATACTACAATTATGAAATATCTGTCAGAAAACTTCCATTAAGTCAATAGACTAATCACCTCACCACGCCTAAAATCAAGATGACCTATCCCTCTCACTTCAAGTCTTCTCTCCAGAGAATCTTCATATTTTATATAGAGATCTCTTTGCACAAAAGGCCCACGCCAATATATAAGTGATCGATTTTATCCCCATGGACCCGCCGTAGATCTATATATCTTGATACGGCCACTTGCATACTTCACCCTGGCCAACACATCCTATAAATATATTTCCCTTACCAAACCCGTTTTATATATGCACCCGAATGGGGTTATAGCCTCAAGAAATCTCCCGCTTGTGCCGTGTTGACAACTCTATTGAACCTGGCAACCCAGGTGGGGATCTCATCCATTATGTTCGAGGAGAAGATCCCTCTTCTTCTACCCCTATATGGAGAGAAGATCCCCTTATATAAGATGTTGGCTCAACAGACCCTGCCAATCACCAACACAGCAGGAGAAAATATTTT
>JALTHV010000380.1:12448-16935 GCA_027004315.1 Deltaproteobacteria bacterium | reverse complement strand
ATGAATAGAAAAGTGCATATCCGGATTGGCAACCAGAGCGCCTTCTCTGCCCCAAGTATAATGGAGCCCTTTGAGTATGCAGTGACCAACGGCTTTGATGCCTTTGAGTGGTTTCCAGACAAGAGAGAGTCAGGGGCAGGCTGGGCAGAAGAGGACATATCCAGGGAGCAACGTGCCTCTATTAAGGAGACCGCCATTGCCCATGATATACGCCTCTCGGTCCATGTACCCTGGCAGGCAAATCCCTTGAGGCCGGAGAGCCATGCTATATTCCTCAGAGATATTGAGTTTGCACAGGATATAGGTGCACGGCTCATCAATATACATCTCTATACTGAGGAGGGGATTACCTCCTATGTACAGGCCATTATCCCACTGATAAGAGAGCTGGCAGTGGTCGGAATCAGGCTCTCTATAGAAAATACACCCATTACCGGGCCAGGGGACTTTAATGAGTTGTTCCGGCAGGTCCTGGAGCTTGAGTCAATAGATGTCACACATGTGGGGATGTGTCTGGACCTGGGACATGCCAATCTGTATGTGGAGACACGCAATGACTACCTCAGATTTGTCGACCTGCTGGGTCCCCATGTCCCTATCATCCATCTCCACCTGCACGAAAACTACGGAGACCGTGACAGCCACCTCCCCCTGTTCACCGGCCCTGCAGGGAGAGACGCCTCTGGCATCAGGGGATTTATAGAACGGATGAAGGGGCGCGAGTTTTCAGGCTGCATCATCTTTGAGCAGTGGCCAGAGCCACCCAGTCTGCTCAGGGATGCCCGCGACAGGTTGATTAAGATGATCGGTATCTCAGAGGGACCTGCCACCAGACCTCCAGTGGCCCCTGTGGACAATTTTGTCGATCAGATTGCCGAGGCAGATCAGAGGAATCGGAGCTGGAGGGAAAAGCTCTCCTGGATCGATGCCCTGCTCTCTGATGACACATTCAGGCCTGATACAGACCGGCTTATCTATCTGGCGATCTATCTCCGCTTCATAGGTACGGGTGAGGTCACCTGTACAGAGGATGGGCGGCACTTTCGCCCGTCTCACCATGCAGAGATAGCACGGCACATACAGGAGCGTCTGTCCAGTATTACCATACCAGAAAATGCCTTTGTCATCAGAAAGATCTATCCCTGGCTTCCATCCTTTAGCAGTAATTTTACCAGGAAGGAACCGCTCACACGCATACGGGATATTGCCCACAGAAACGATATACCCAGGGAACTCAAAAAAGAGATCAAGGAGACACTCCAGAACAAGCTGCATCGCTGCGCCGGCCCTGAGGACCTTGTCACCTCAGCAGCCCTGCTCAAGAGGATAACGGCACCGGATGCCGATTATTCACCCGATTTTGTAGAGGAATTCAGGAAATTCCATGAAGAGCTCAAGGAGTTTTTCAATGCACGATCTCTGGATGAACAACTGGAAGCAATGCTAAAAGAGGGCAGTGCCGATCCCCATATATTCGAACTGATTCACAGGTTCCTTGCAGCCAAGAGAGAGGCACATTCCATAGGGCAGCTTATAGGTACCTTTGAACTCCTGACAGTGCTTCGCACCCGGATCTGTAAGGGGATTGAAGGAGAGGCCGGTCCTGAGAGACAGGGGCTCCAGATGGCGGACATCAGGCTGGAGGACTTCTCTTTTGTCCTCTTGAGCCAGATAGTCAACCTCCTTGACTCCCAGGAGAGAGATACATGGTCGTCTTCCCTGGACTGTCTGAGACTCGCAGTGGAGGACCTGCGCCTCAGTGGCTTTGATGCCAGAGAATGCCAGGCAATAGAATCCGAGCTGGAGGCCTGGCGCAGGGATTTCAGACCAGAAGACCACGAGCACCTTATCCGGCTCAAGGCCACAGTTGATCGATGCCGGAGACTGACAGAGGCCTACTGTAGCAGGATCCTGTCCCTGTTTCCTGAAAGGGTTGAAAGACTTGGGAAGGCACTGGGTGTGAGAAGGGACAGGATAAAGGCCTTCTGTGAGGTAGATATCCGGAGGCACCTGGTCTTCCAGGTCTCAAGACTCGTTGCTCTGATCTCAAGGGATATCCGGAGGCTCGCTGCCTTGCCTCCATGGGACGTGATCGTGCCGGGCAGGGCCTCTGGCCGCCTGGTAGAGGCCCCATGCCTGGATGATCTAGCAGGTCCCTTTGAGAGTGCGACCATGGCCCTCTTAGAGAGGGTAAAAGGGGATGAGGAGATCCCCGCAGGTGTGGTCGGCCTGATTGTTGCCCATGAGACACCCCTTCTTTCACACCTTGCAGTTCGGGCCAGACAGGGAGACATTGTATTCATAGCCTGTGAAGACGCGGATCGCTATGCAGAGTTAAAGGGTTCTCTTGGGAAACAGCTCATCCTGGATGTCTCTGCTGAGGAAGTGAATCTGAATTTTTCTTTCAGTCCTGATACCAGGACAAGAGAGTTCCAGCAAAGACAGGTCTGGATACCCGATGTGATCCTGTCTCCTGATCGCAGGTTGTTGCCTCTGGATCAGGTAACACAGGCATCTGGAGGCAGCAAGGCAGCGGCAGCGAGGTGGCTTGAAGAGATGTCCCAGGCTGAGGGATCAGGCTTTGTTACTGCACCCGGGGTTGTGGTCCCATTTGGTGTCATGGAAGAGGCACTGCGGGTATCTGGCCTCGAACAGGACTATTGTATATTGGTCAGCCGCCTAAACAGACTGCCACAAGGCGATTTCTTTGAAGCATTGAAGAGGTTACAAGGTATCATTGAGCAGCTTGATGTACCCGATGAGATCACCTCAGGGGTAAGGGAAAAATTTCCAGAAACGGAACGGCTGATGGTACGTTCCAGCTCAAACTGCGAAGACCTGGAGGGCCTGTCAGGGGCAGGGCTCTATGACTCAATTGCCAATGTGCCTCCATCTGAGGTGGCCCAGGCAGTAAAAGAGGTCTGGGCATCCATCTGGACCAGGCGTGCGGCATTGAGCAGAAAGAAGTCTGGTATTCCCCATGAAATGGCCCACATGGCCGTGCTTATCCAACAGATGTTCATCCCGGAGTTTTCATTTGTCATGCATACCCTAAATCCTGTGTCTCAAGACCCGGATGAGGTCTATGTGGAGCTGGCAGCAGGTCTGGGTGAGGCCCTGACCTCTGGCAAGATCCCCGGTGTCCCATATCGGATGGTCTGCAATAAGCAGACAGGAGAGGTGTATATGTCGGCCTTTGCGAGCTTCAGCCATGCAGTATGGCCCGGTCCTTCAGGGGGTCTTATCCAGGAGACAGTAGATTATTCCAGGATAGAGCTGTCGAAGAATAGGGCCTTTAGAAAGCGTCTTGGGGGCCGTCTGGGGTCGATCGGCCGGCTTGTGGAAGATTCAGCAGGAAGGCCTCAGGACATCGAGGGGCTTGTCTTAAAGCACAGGATCTATCTGGTCCAGTCACGTCCACAACAGGGTGTATCCTGAGATGTCAGATACAAAAAACGGCATCCCCTTCCCATGTCCACCCATACTGGCACTGTTTCAGAAGAGGATAGATGGTGATGATGCCCTTCTGGCCCTGGCCAGGCTGCGTTTTAGGGAGGCAGGCCTTGGGACAGAATTCTATGCAACCACACCTGTAGAGCTGGAGCGGCTCTTAAAATTCAGGCCCAGTTCCAAGACCCCTGCAGTGGCCCATCTGGCCAGGGATATCAATCTCTTTGAGGAACAGGGCCGAGACCTGGTCGTGGACTTTGCACTAAGATTCAGGGGCCAGGTATCTGGCCTGGTCGTCCACGATCAGGCCGAGATTACAGACCGTTTTGACGACTATATAGCCGCACTGCACGAAATAGAATCGAGACTGGATGAGGTCCAGGAAAGTCCCTATCTCTTTATAGAATATGCCGCTGGACTGGAACTGGATTTTTTTGTTGAGGTCTTCAAGGCCATACAGGGGCTCAGACACGTGAGTGCCTGCATTGATATAGGCCATGTCGGTATACACCAGGTAAGGTCTGCCTATTCAACCAGACATCCAGGGATAGATATATGTGGCTTCAAACCGGATGATCCCGGGCTGCCAGGGGTAATCAAAGACGTCCAGGATGCAGTTGACTCTGGATTAGACGCAGTGCTCAATCTAATTCAGGCCCTTGGCCGTTTAGAAAAACCTCTGCATTTTCATCTGCATGATGGACATCCGCTCTCCACCTTCAGTCCTTTTGGGGTCTCTGACCACTTGAGTTTCCTGGTTGAAATCCCCATACCTTTTGAGTATAAAGGCAAGATGTCTCTTGATCCCATGTTTGGGCCTTCAGGCCTCTCAAGGATAGTCAATAAGTCAATAGAGTTGCCGGGTCCGGATCTGGTCTCTTTTACCTTAGAGATCCATCCAACAGAGGGGAGGATTCCCCTTGCCAATGCCTCTTACCTGTTTGATCACTGGAGAGACAAGACAAATGCAGAGAGGATGAACTACTGGCTGTCGATTCTTGCCCAAAATCACAGACTGCTCATTGAGGCATGTAGAT
>JALTHV010000380.1:10411-12348 GCA_027004315.1 Deltaproteobacteria bacterium | reverse complement strand
AGATCAGAGGATAATACCATGAAAAGACCTGAAAAGATGATCATCTATAACCTATTTCCTCTGTTGGCCGGAAAGTTTACAGATTGGGAGAGGCATCTATTAAGGGCATCTGAGATGGGCTTTAACTGGGTCTTTGTCAATCCCATTCAGCGTCCGGGTAAGTCAGGCAGTATCTACTCAATAGAGGACTATTATGATTTCAACCCGGTCTTGGTGGATCAGGAGGATAAAAAGAGACCTCAGGAACAGGTAAAAGATGCCATTAAGGCCGCAGAGAGATTGGGCCTCAATGTGATGATTGACCTGGTAATCAATCACTGTTCTGTAGATTCAGACCTGATTAAATCCAATCCCGAGTGGTTTCTATGGGAGTCTGATGGTCATGTGGCCCATCCCTTCTGTGTTCAAGATGGGGAAAAAGTGGTCTGGCAGGACCTGGCAAAGTTTGATCATAGAAATACAACAGACAAAGAGGGGCTCTTTCAATATTTTCTTGATGTGGTGAAATTCTTGATTGGATTGGGGTTTAGAGGATTTCGCTGTGATGCCGCCTATCAGGTCCCCAGAGGCCTATGGAAAAGACTCATTGAGGAGATAAAAAAGGGACATCCAGAGGTGTCCTTTTTTGCAGAGACACTCGGCTGTCCGCCAGACCAGACCAAAAGGACTGCCAGTGCCGGGTTTGACTATATATTCAACAGCTCCAAGTGGTGGGACTTCAACAGCCCGTGGTTGATGGCACAATATGCCCTTACTCGAGAGATTGCCCCTTCCATAAGCTTTCCTGAAAGCCACGATACCGTGAGGCTCTGTGAGGAACTGAATGGCAATATAGATGGGCTTAAACAGCGCTATCTGTTTTCTGCCCTGTTTTCAGCAGGTGTCATGATGCCTATAGGCTTTGAGTTCGGTTTTCGCAAGAGGTGTCATGTGGTAAAGACCAGGCCAGAGGACTGGGAAGAGACAGATATTGATCTGACCTCCTTTATTACTGAGGTCAACAGGTTGAAGTCAGGTCAGGCCGTATTTCAAGAAGAGGCAGCTACTCAGATATTGCACCACGGTAATCCAATGGTCCTGCTTATGTGGAAGGCATCTGTCAATGACCTGGAAGAGGCCCTCTTGATCCTCAACAAGGATATTCATAATAGACAGCACTTTTATGCAGAAAACTTGCAGGAATTTGTCCAGGCAGGGGCCCCGCTCAGGGACCTCTCTCCAGAATATCCAATGGATTATATCCCAGTGCCATTTTCATATGATCTCAGGCCAGGACAGGGGATCGTACTGGTCACTAAAAGGGATCTGGTCCAGGACGATTGAGTTTATCTTGATCTTATCCTCTTATCAGGAGGCATTGTCTCAGCTTATAGAGGTCTGTACATTGAGTTTTTTCTAGATCTTTTGTAACTTCGGCCAGTGTCTATTTATTAAATTGATTTTATACTAAAAGCAGGAGATGAGATGTGGCTGAAAAGAGAGGTAAATTGATAAATTCAATGGAAGACAAGGCCGCCAGAGACCAGGATGCCGAGAGGCCCGGATCGGAGAGACAGGAATCTGATTTTCTTGACCTGTACGGAAAATACAGCGAGAGTCGGGTCACTCTGCTCCCTGTAGGGCCCTATATGATCCATGCCTATTGGGAGGTCAGCCATAGAGACATCGAGAGGGTAAAGGGGCAACTGGGTAATGACTATAAGAGATCAAAGGCCATCTTGAGGTTCTATGATGTCACCAACATCGTCTTTGATGGTGGGAATGCCCATGACTCTTTTGACGTGGATATCGATCTCCGGTCTAAGAATTGGTATGTAGACCTCTGGAGCCCAGATAAATCATATTTTGTCGATCTGGGATTTAAGACCAGAGATGGCCTCTTTTTTCCGATAACCAGGTCGAATATTGCCAGGACACCCTGTGCCTGGCCTGCCCCT
>JALTHV010000380.1:0-10311 GCA_027004315.1 Deltaproteobacteria bacterium | reverse complement strand
AAAGGCATTCAGCTCAAAGAGAGGCCAGGTCTCGATCTCACGGAATGGAGTGAGAGAGAATTTAGGTCTGGCATATCCTCACATAACGGGTCCTGAAGATGGAGAAGGGTTATCTGGCAATAATTCTTCATGCACACCTGCCCTTTGTGAGACACCCTGAATATAGGGATTCCCTGGAAGAGAACTGGGTCTTTGAGGCCATCACCGACACATATATCCCCCTCCTTTTCGTACTGGATGGTCTTGTAAGAGATGGGATCGATTTTCGACTGACCCTGTCAATCACACCTACTCTTGCCTCCATGCTCTCTGATCCGTTCTTACAGTCCCGCTATCTGGACAGGCTCGAGCGACTGATAGACCTGGGCAAGAAAGAGGTCAAGAGGACAAGGGGGCAGCACGAATTTAATACACTGGCCCTGATGTATTACAGACGCCTTAGGGGGATACGCAGGGCATTTATCGATCGTTATGATATGGACCTGGTCCAGGCCTTCAGGCACCTACAGGGGCTTGGGAAGATAGAGATCATAGCCAGCGCTGCCACTCATGCCTACCTCCCCCTGCTCTCTGTGGATGCAAGGGCTGTTCGGGCACAGATCCAGGTCGGAATCAAGAGTTATCACGAGATATTTGCCCAAGATCCAAGGGGTTTCTGGCTGCCGGAATGCGGCTATTATCCCGGGGTTGATGACCTCCTCAGACAGGGGGGCATTCGCTATACTGTCTTAGAGACCCACGGTATCACCCGTGCCGTACCGAGGCCAAGATATGGTGTGTACGCACCGGTCTGTTGCCCATCAGGGCTGACTGTCTTTGGACGTGATCCTGAATCATCCAAACAGGTCTGGAGTTCAATAGAGGGCTATCCAGGGGACTATGATTACCGGGAATTTTATCGCGATATCGCCTACGATCTGGATCTCGATTATATCAGGCCCTATATCCATCGAGATGGCATTCGAGTAGATACCGGTTTCAAATACTTTCGCATTACCGGCAAGACCGATCACAAAGAGGTCTATGTCCCACAAAGGGCAGAGAGAAAGGCCGGGCTTCATGCAGAAAATTTTATATCTAATAGAATAAGACAGGTTGAACATCTGGCCTCGGTCATGGATCAGAGGCCCATAATTGTGGCACCTTACGATGCCGAACTCTTCGGCCACTGGTGGTTTGAGGGTCCAAACTGGCTTGACTGTCTTATTCGCAAGATCAGCTCTGGGCAGGATACGATCCGCTTGATCACCCCTTCAGAATATATCGAAGAATACCCAATCAGCCAGGTCTCAAGGCCCTCTCCATCCAGTTGGGGATATAAGGGCTTCAATGACACATGGCTCAATGGGGCAAACGACTGGATCTATCCTTACCTGCATCGGGGGGCAGAGTTTATGGAGAGGCTGGCCATGAATCATCCCCAGGCCGAGGGCCTTACACTGAGGGCACTCAATCAGGCAGCAAGAGAACTCTTGTTGGCACAGGCGAGTGACTGGGCCTTTATGATCAACTCGGGCGCTATGGCAGAGTATGGTACTCGGCGGACAAAGAGGCACCTCTCGAGACTGGGCAGGCTCATGAAAGAGATTGAAGACGGAAAGATAGATGAGGACTGGCTCTCAGTGATTGAGGGCCAGGACAACATCTTCCCCTGGATTGACTACCATTACTATATCTAAGAGGTATCGGCCTTAGGTAATTAGAGGCTAATGACATGTATATTGTAATGATTACTCCAGAGTGTGCCCCGGTTGCAAAGGTCGGTGGTCTGGGCGATGTTGTTCAGGGTCTTTCCCATGAGCTTGCAATACGGGGAAATGCCGTGGAGATTATCCTCCCTAAGTATGATTGTATGCGGTATGATCTAATCTTTGCCCTCCATAAGACATACTCTGATCTCTGGGTCCCTTACCATGACCAGCACATTCACTGTGATATATATTTTGGTTTTGTGGATAGACTCAAGTGCTTCTTTATTGAAGCACATTCCCCTGAAAATTTTTTCAATCGGGGCATATTTTATGGACATCACGATGATCCAGAACGCTTTGCCTTTTTCTGTAGAGCGGCCATGGAGTTTATGCTGAAGACGAATAAGCACCCTGAGATCATCCACTGCCACGATTGGCAGACCGGGCTTGTGCCCGTACTCCTGTTTGAAATATATAAATATTTGGGAATGACCCACCCCAGGGTCTGCTATACCCTGCACAATCTCAGGCATCAGGGTCTCACAGGGGGACACATACTCAGGCAGGTCGGCCTGAATCCTGCCAATTATATGACCCAGGACCGGCTTCAGGATAACTTCAATTACAGCGCCATCAATATTATGAAGGGAGGGATCGTCTATTCTAACTTTGTGACCACTGTCTCTCCCAGATATGCCGAGGAGATAAAAAATTCAGACCTTGGCTTTGGACTCCAGCATACCCTTCATGTGCACAGCAATAAATTTGGAGGGGTCCTGAACGGTATTGATTACAATGTGTGGAATCCTGAGATCGATCCATACATACCGTTTCGCTATTCGATTAAGACCATTGATGACAAATACAAAGATAAAGAGGCGCTCCGTAATAGACTATGGCTAAGACAGAATTTCAGGCCGATTGTCTCTGTGATAGGTCGATTAGATCATCAAAAAGGTGTCGATTTAATACGGCACGGCATTTTTTATTCTCTTACAAACGGCTGCCAGTTTGTCCTGTTGGGCTCGAGTCCCGATCCAGCTATCAATAATGATTTTTGGGGCCTGAAGCACTATCTGAATGACAATCCGGACTGCCATCTTGAAATCTCATACAATGAGGAGTTGGCCCATCTGATCTATGCAGGTGCCGATATAATCCTTATACCAAGCGCATTTGAACCCTGTGGTCTGACACAGATGATCGCCATGAAATATGGAACAGTCCCTGTTGTCAGGAATATCGGAGGTCTGGCAGACACGGTCTTTGACGCAGACTATGCCCAAAGGCCATATCATGAGCGTAACGGCTATGTATTTAATGATTTTGATAACGAGGGACTTGAGTCTGCCCTGAGGCGGGCTATAGGCCTCTGGTATGACTATCCCAAATATTTTAGGGAACTGATGATCAATGGGATGCGATATGACTATTCCTGGAACCACCCTGCAGGACATTATTTAAATATCTACAACTATATCAAGGAGTAAGAAGTAAGTACGAGTGGCAAAGAAGAGACACCTGAGATCTATATGGATGGTGAGCCGGGAGTACAGAGGGATAGCCGGAGCAGGGGGACTGAAGGATGTATGCCGGGGGCTGGCAGAATCTCTGGTGCAGGCAGGCTATAAGGTATCAGTTATCCTGCCATCATATGGTTTTATAGACCCAAAAGAGAGAGGCCTTGAGGACCTGGGGCCCCGATTTGAGATAGACATGGACTATACCTGCGAAGAACGTAGGGAAGAAGTGGGGTTTTGGCACCAGGAGCTGAGAGGCGTTGACCTGATACTTGTCGAGGCAGATCGCTTTAGAGAAAAGCTGGGGGTCTATACATATACAGAGGCAGAAGAGGCCAGAGACCCCAGTCACAGAAAGGGAGAGGGCCACTATGACTATTTTGCCATGAATATCTTGCTCCAGAAGGCCGCGCTGGATCTCGCGATCTATACAGACATCCATCCAGACATATTTCACTGTCACGATGGGCACACATGTGTAATCCCGGCCATGATGAGGGAAATAGATGGCCTTAGACAGTATTTCAGGAATACTGCTGCCCTGATTACCCTCCACAATGCAGGTATAGGTTACCACCAAGAGGTAGCAGATCTACCCTTTGCCAGGGCAATAAGCGGGCTTCCCTACAAGACGATATATAATGGTATCCTCAATAGCTCCTTTGATCCCCTTATGGCCGGTGCCATGTATGCGCCCATAAATACAGTGAGTGAAAACTATGCAAGGGAACTCCAGGAGACAGGACTTGATGCCTCTACAGGCTGGTTAGGTCATGCACTCAGAGAGCGTGGAGTATACCTTGAGGGCATTACTAATGGCATAGATCCTGATGGCTTTGATCCAAGGCATCCAGAGAGGCTGGGTCTCCCTGCGGCCTTTGATCCTCTAAAAGGTGACCTTGCCGGAAAGAGGGACTGCAGGAGGGAACTCACTGACAGGTTGATGTCTATCAGAGATGTAGGGATTCAGGCCCATGGCTCTATCAGCTACATGCCTGATCAACCCCTGGTCACTGTGGTAAGCCGGTTCACTGAACAAAAGGGCCTGGATGTACTGGCCCAGGCACTGGGGGGGCTGTTGGCAGAAGACAGGGACATGCAGGTCATAATCCTTGGTAGTGGCAAGAAGGAGATAGAGGACGATCTCACCGGCCTGGCAAGACATCCAGATTATAGAGGGCATTTTATGGTAGCTATAGGATATAATCCAGGGCTTGCAGACCTCATATATGCCTCAGGGGACTTCTTTATAATCCCATCTCTATATGAGCCCTGCGGACTCACTGACTTTATAGCCCAACTCATGGGCAATCTGCCTATTGTCCGTGCCACTGGAGGGCTTGTTAAGGTAAGGGATGGCTTTAATGGCTTTTCTTACAGGGACCACACGCCTGCTGCCCTTGCCGAGGCAGTGAAGAGGGCACTGAGGACCTACAGAGAATCACCTGATATCATAAAAAAGATGCAGGCAGATGCAGTAAGACACATCAGAGAGAACTATACCTGGGACAGAGTCAGAGAGAGATATATAAGGCTCTATAAAAAGGCCATAGATATGTGCATCAGTTCATGACGTGCATAATTGAGATAATATCTTGCAAAAATGCAGGATCACAGTAAGTTATTAGACATTGCTGTAAGTTCTCAATAAGTCCTGGCGATACAGTCTTCTCCCTCACCAAACCCTCTCCCCTGGGGAGAGGGCATGGTGAGGGGGCGAGAGCATGTTGAAAAAAGAAGCACCCTGTAATCGGTTACCAAAAAGAGGCCTCCACTTATTGAGAAGTTACATATTGCTTATCTAATATCAACCAGTTGAGAGGAGTCTATTTATGGCTTTGGATGAGATAAAAATCAGTCGGGCTATCCTGAATCGTTTTCTAAACAAGATATCCGATTGTCTTGAGCTAGATGTTGCCATTGTCGGTGCTGGTCCATCTGGGCTTATGGCGGCCCTGCGTCTTGCACAGAAAGGACATAAGGTAGCTATCTTTGAAAGAGAGATCAGCATTGGTGGAGGAATGTGGGGCGGAGGTATGATGTTCAATGAGATAGTGGTCCAGGAACAAGGGGCCGCTATCCTGAGGGACCTCGGCATTGCTATAGAAGATGCACAAGATGGATACTACACGGCCGATTCTGTGGAGTGTACTACCACACTGGCCAGTCTTGCCTGTAAGGCAGGTGTAAAGGTCTTTAATCTCATAACAGTAGAGGACGTATTGGTCCGAGATAACAGGGTGACAGGCCTGGTAATAAACTGGGCCCCTGTAGATATACTGGGCATGCATATAGATCCCCTGGCCGTCAGGGCCAAATATATTGTAGAGAGTACAGGGCATGCCACAGAGGTACTCAAGATAATACAGCGCAAAGGAGACACAAAGCTCTTTACTGATACAGGTAAGGTGATAGGAGAACGCTCCATGTGGGCAGATGTTGCTGAAAACACTACCCTAGAGAATACCAGAGAGGTCCTGCCTGGCGTCTTTGTTGCTGGCATGGCGGCCAATGCCACTTTTGGGTCATTTCGCATGGGGCCTATATTTGGGGGGATGTTGCTTTCGGGCGAGCAAGTAGCCAGGCTTATAGACGAGAGACTTAATTCGTGATGTATCTATTGAGGATCGATGTCTCCCAGCTATAAAGGCTATAAAAGAGTCAGGATATCTTCCAGATCGGACAGCTCTCTTCCTGCCAGGCAGTCCCTTCTGTTTGAGGGCCCTGGTTATCGGCCCAGGATAATTCCTCGCTCTGAACACTGCATAAGCCGGAAAAATATCGATAGAGAGGCCCTGAAGGTCCTCTATCGTCTGAAAGACAATGGCTATACAGCCTATCTGGTAGGTGGGGGTGTAAGGGACCTGCTCCTGGGAAGACGTCCAAAGGACTTTGATGTCGGGACAGACGCCAGGCCTGAAGAGGTAAAGAGACTCTTCCATTATAGCCGGATCATTGGCAGGCGTTTCAGGCTGGTCCATGTCTATTTTCGTGGAGGTAAGATAATAGAGGTCTCTACCTTTAGGCGTCATAGTAGATGCGATGACCAGGAGGCCCTGAGAGAGGGTATAGAAGAGGCCCATATCTTTGGTCTACCTTGCGAAGACGCCTTTCGCAGAGACCTTACTATCAATGGACTCTTCTACAACATAGAAGACTTTAGTATAATTGACTATGTAGGGGGCATGGCAGACCTCAGGCAGGGAATCATCAGGGCCATAGGCAATGATCCTGGCCAGAGATTCCTGAGAGATCCAGTAAGGATGATGCGTGCAGTAAGGCATGCAGCCAGGACAGGCTTTGACATAGAGCCCAATACCTGGGAGGCCATAATCAGATACAGTGATAAGATCCGTCTCTGTGCCATCCCCAGAGTAAGGGACGAATGGCTCAAGGATATAAGGTCTGGCTACAGCAGGCCATGGGCCGAGCTCATGCTCAAGAGCGGACTGTTTGCCTCTGTCTTTCCTGGCTGTGTCTCAGGCCTTAGATCTGGCAAAGAAGACCTGGTACAAAAATTACTCTTTGGGCTCCTGGCCCGCCTTGATCGCATGATAAGAGACAATATCAAGGTCAGGGATGCCTTTATACTGGCCCTTTTTCTATACCCATGGTTCTATGTGACGTCAGAGTGGCAGGGACTAAAGAGTAGCCATCTGAGCTGGCCTATACAAAAGGTAAGGGCCATGGTAGACTCAGCTCTTCATCCCTATGACTTCAGGAAGTCAGTAAGAGATGCCACGGCACAGATATTGTCTGCCCAGTGGCCCATATCCCTATGTATCTCAAGGGGTAACTGTCCCAAACGGGTCAGGAAAAAGTCTATGTTCCAGGAATCTATAATGTTATATGATTTTGTACAGGAGATACTGGGCTTCCAGGTCATAGACCCTGATTCGCACCCTATCTCAGGGACAAGACCACTAAATAGATACTCTAGAGGGCAGTCCTATGTGACCAGGCATGCTGCCCATTGAGGCTAACTGTTCCATCCCCGGCCAGCCCTTCTCATGGTCTAAGGGGCATAATTTGATGCACAAAATCAGGCACCTTACCCAGGTAGGCATACCAACTCAGTAACCATAAAGGTAAAAGATATGAAGCTACGTCAAGACGCCAGAGAGCTGGTATTAGTTGATGTAGATGGACTTGGATTAATGCTGGGAGAAATCAGGTATAATCGTCAGACCGAGACGGCAATCTTTGCCCTGGAAAAGGCGGCCTTTTTTGACCTCTATTTCCCATGTACTGTACTATATGACAAGGAACACCGTCTTATTATACAGCCTCATTTCTTTACAGTCCTGAGCACTTCCTCTATTCGGATCCAGCGAAACCATCTGTCCTGTTTTGTCCTGGAGACAGACCTCAATCCTGTACTAATTCAACAATATCATAGCCTGTTAAATACCCTCTTGATCAGGCGAGAGGCTATATCTCCCCAGAGGGGGCCTAATCGGCCAGGACCAGAACGGCCCAGGCCCGGTGCTGGATCACGAGTTATTAGTCTCAGAGACCATAAAGAAAAGAGTGATAATGATCCCATATCCAAAGATTGATCCCGTCATGGTCCATATTGGTCCTGTGTCACTCCATTGGTATGGGTTTATGTACCTGTTGGGCTTTGGGGCCAGCTATCTATTGGTGCGCAGACAGATCTTTGAAGATCTTCAGGCCCTCCCTCCAGATTCCAGACAGAAATCTAGTATATCACAATTAAGCCAACTGGACGAATTGCTGTTCTATCTGGTACTTGGGGTCATCTTTGGAGGTAGATTGGGCTATGTAATCTTCTACAACCTTCCATATTACCTTGATAATCCAAAAGAGATCATTGCCGTCTGGCATGGAGGCATGTCCTTTCATGGTGGGGCAACAGGGGCCATCTTTGCCGGATGGCTGTACTGTAGGACCCATGCCATGGACTTCTGGAAGTGGTCAGACCGCTTTGTGGTTACTGCCCCTATAGGCCTTGGCCTGGGACGTATAGGGAATTTTATCAATGGGGAGCTCTTTGGTCGGCCCACAGATGTACCATGGGCCATGGTCTTTCCAGAGGGAGGGCCTGTGCCCAGGCATCCATCTCAGCTCTATGAGGCCCTGCTTGAGGGTCTAGTGCTCTTTATTATCCTGTGGCCTCTTCGCCATAGACCGTGGCCCCATGGAAGAAAATTGGCCCTCTTCCTGATGCTCTATGCTATATTTCGTATAATAGTAGAGTTCTTTAGAGAGCCAGATCCCCAGTTGGGTTATATCCTGTGGGGATGGGTGACCATGGGGCAGATATTGAGCCTGGCCCTTTTTGTACCTGGCCTATTCCTCTGGTGGGTTTTAGGAAAGAGAGAAAAAAATGGCTATTCCAAGACCTCAAGATTGCAGCTCTGGTAAATGGATAGAGAGGCTCCTGGCCATAACCAAGAAATGGAGGAGACGTGACCTCTCTCTACACCTTGGGACAGAGAAGACTCCATTAGATGCCTGTAATATCAGTTTAAGTGATATTGATGCAATAAGACGCACCTTTGGGACAACAGGACCTGCCAGCCATGTCTATTACCAGGCAATTGACCACTTTATTCGCTCAAGAGTAGAGCCATTTCAGGCCCTACTTAATAACTGGATGCGGGGGGCCAGGGCCAAGGTGAATGCCCAAGAGGTCCCGTTTACTGAGGTAATTACATGGTCTCAGGATACCAGTGACAGTAAGACCAGGGCTGCTATGGCAAGAGAAGTCCACTCTCTCTGTGCATTTTTGACCCCTTTTAGTTATGGGTCATGGAAGGCCCTTTTTAATGTACTGGAATACGAGCTTGGCTATCCTGGATATATGGCCTTCTGTGAAGAAAGAAGGGGCATTTCCCTGACAGAGTCCAGCTCTTATGCCAGGAATTTCCTCAGCGAGACCCGAGAGACATACAGAGAGCTTATCTCTCCCTGGCTGGGCACAGTCACTGGCCTATCTCTGGAGAAGGCCTCTCGTTTTGATGCCATATACCTCTTAGGGCTCCGCTATATGGACCATCTCTTTCCTCAAGGGCTCACCATAGAGAAGATCATGAAGTTTTTCCAGAGATGGGGAATGGATCTCCTTGAAAATCCCGCCCTCCATATACACTCTGAAGGTATGTCTGGTCGTCAGTCTTACTGCATCCCTGTAGATATACCAGGAGAGGTGCACGTCATCATAGGTCCTCTCAGAGGATGGCTGGACATGGAATCCCTCTTCCACGAACTTGGACATGCCATGAGCTTTATCTACACAGATCCAAAGCTACCCCCTGAAGAAAAGGACTTCTTTCAGTCAGAGGCCCTATCAGAGACCTTTGCCTTTCTCTTTCAGAGGATGTGTATGTCCAGAGAGTTTCTGGAAGTGGTCTTGGGCCTGTCTCCTGGAGATGCCCAGACCATATCGCGTGCCCATGCCCTAAAGATGCTCACCTTGACCCGCCGTTACGGTGCCAAACTGGTAATTGAAGTAGAGAATTTCCGTCTTGGGCGTCTGAAAGAGGGACAGGACCTCTATTCAGAGATAATGCAGAAAGAGACAGGCTTTTACTATGATCCAAAGACCTACCTCTTTGATCTCATGCCTGACTTTTACTCTCTGGACTACTTTCAGGCATTTATAGGCTCTATCAGTCTCTGGAGATATCTGAAAGAGACTATAGGAGATAACTGGTTTCTGGAACCCAAGACCAGTAACATCCTTCAGAATTGGTGGCACAATGGGAACAGGCTTGACCTGACAGGCTTTCTCAAAGATACCTTGGGCCTCTCCTGGGCTGATTGCAGGCCCTGTAGTATATCTGCCCTGTTGCCTGGCACGTAACTGAAACCCTCCATCCTGTTTGGTGCCCTGCTGCCAGAAAGTAAGATGACTTTTTGCTGTTTTTTTTAACTTGCAGTCCAGTAAGATAGAGATTATATCTATGATGACTCTCTGTTGTCTGGATAGTTACTCTATATCATGTGTCTGAATGCGCCCGTAGCTCAGCTGGATAGAGCGCCGGACTACGAATCCGTAGGTCGGGGGTTCGAATCCCTCCGGGCGTACCAATGATCAGGCTCGCCTGCATATGGGCAGGGCCAAGAGATAGATC
>JALTHV010000379.1 GCA_027004315.1 Deltaproteobacteria bacterium | reverse complement strand
ATCCCAGGTGAATTAGAAGGCATCCTGGACAGGACATTCTTCAGTGCCTCTGTCCCACCTGTAGAGGCACCAATGGCAATCACCTTATTAGAGGTCTTTGTAAGGGCCCTTACCGGCTCAGAGGCAAGGGGAGCCGGCTGATTGCCCGGGGCCTTCTTTACTATTTTTACCTCTGATGCAGCCCTGATCTTCTCTGCCAGTTGGTTGGTCATATCCCCGACCGTATAGGAGCCCCCAGGCTTTGCGATGACCTCCACTGCCCCGATATCCAGGGCCTCTAAGGTCAATTTTCCACCCCTTGGTGTCAGGGAGCTGACTATGATCACCGGCAACGGATAGTATCTCATCAGCTTTTTGAGAAACGTAAGGCCATCCATCCTCGGCATCTCGATATCCAGAGTAATCACATCCGGTTCAAGCTTTACGATCTTATCCCTGGCAACATAGGGGTCAGGGGCCGTTCCCGCTACCTCAATATCGGGAAATTTTGAGAGTTCCTCAGAAAATATCTTTCTCACAATAGCGGAATCGTCAACAACGAGCACCTTTATCTTTTTCAAGGCTGAATCCTCACTATCACGCCCATCTTTCCATAATCAGAGTCAAAATCCATCCTGTATATATCTTTCCCTGATTCAAGGCCTCTGGGTCGCCCCTCTTTAAATGTTGGCAGAGACAGATTAAATGCCTCCCTATTATCCAGTCTGGCAAGGAAATCCCCGCAGGCCATATTGACTGCCTCCTTTGAGCAGTCTTTTATATCCTGTACGGTAATCTCATCTCCCCTGAGCCCCAGCATGTTTCGAACCATGGCCTTTACTATTTCTCTGGAAAGCAAGATCCTTACGTTACCGCTCATGGTACCGTCAAAACCTATGGCAGCCTCCATATCATATTCATCATATCTAGAGCTGGCATCCAGGGGCTCGAGAAAGATATAGAACATCTTCTCAAAGACCTCAAAAATCGATGACGTCATCGTCTTCTCTATCCTCTCCATATTCTCCTTCATCATTTACCCCTAAGACCTCATAAAGGACTTTTTTTATCTCTTCGGGCAAAAAAGGCTTCTTTATAAAGCCCCTTGCCCCCAGATCGTATGCATCCTGGACATGCCTCTTGCTACCCTCAGTGCTTATTACAATAACGGGAATTGCCTCAAGGAGGCTGTCCTTCTTCAGTTCTCCTAGAAATTCCAGGCCATTCATTTCAGGCATGTTTATGTCTGATACAATTATATCCACCCAATCCCTTGCCAGTACATCCAGTGCCTCTCTCCCATTTCCAGCCTCAAGACACTGATCCATCTTAAAGCCTGACATTGAGATGGTCTTTTTTATGACGGCACGCATTGACCTCGAGTCATCCACAATCAATACATTGAAAGACATAGTAAAACTCCTTAAATGTAACTGTTCACACTCCCTTCCATCCGGCCAGCGGTAGCCTTTTGAAGGGTTTCAGTGCGGATTAATAGGCAGAGTGCCCTGATCTTTGCATCAAGCAATGCTCCTGAAACCCTGAAAAAGGCTACTGCTGGCCGTGGACGTGAATGGTTACCCTTAAATCAATTCCCCGCCTTTTCATTTTCCACCAGATCGAGCAATTCTCTTGCCTTATCCAGGTCTTTCAACAGCAGGACAATGCTTTCCTCGAGGTCCCTCTGGCGAAGCCGAAATTTACTGACAGCTCCTCTCAATCCCCTATAGGCCAGGCCATCTGCACCGCCGCCGATCCCCATCATCATACAGGCCTGATCTGCAAAATAGATAAGCCAGGGGATGCTATCGTCACCTCCTTCCATCAAATCAGGCCGATGGTGATAGATAATGGAGTCTCTTATCTCCTCGGGAAAGTTCCAGAGGGAAGCTATTTCTCCGCCAAGTTCCGCATGATTGATGCCGATTACCTCTTCTTCTGCCTCGAGAAAGGAAT
>JALTHV010000378.1 GCA_027004315.1 Deltaproteobacteria bacterium | reverse complement strand
AAAAGGCATTAATGTCCATAAAAAAACAGAGGAAAAGGCTGACCAGGAATGATATTACCAGCATGCGTTTTCTTATTCGACCTCTGGAGATACTCAGTACCTGGCCTATTTTCCCTGAGATTTCGGGTTTCTCTGCGATCTGCAATTCATATCTTTCCAGATAAGACAAAAATTCTTCAGGATGTTTTTGAACAAATTGCGGCAGTTCGGCACATCCTTCCCGATCGCTGTCGGAATCGATACAGACATGGACTCCTTTAAGGCCCGTCTGTCTGTTCGTATCTGATATTGCCCGTGAAAGCCAGAGCCTTACAGGAGGTAGACATTTCAAAACGGTATTGATAGATTTTACAATTATACAGAGTATTATCATCCAGATGAAAAAAGCTATCGATGCATCCAATAAAGGCATTTGTCCTGTACCTCCTTGCAGAGAGAGGGAAATGACCAGCACCAATTTTTTAGCACAAAGAGAGATTGGGGTCTATCATTGAATTTTCAGGTTCTTCGGCGTTTCATGTGGATTTCAGTAATCCACAGAAAACGTCGAGGACCCATCATAAATCTTTTACTTTGAGCCTTGAGCCTTGAGCTATTTTCAGGGTAAATTATGCGCTTCAAACACCGAACAATATAGATCCGCAGATTACGCAGATGAAAGATCAAGGTCTACCCTACTGAAGTCAAAAATTGTTCGGCATCTGAGGCCGCAAGAGGCAGCCAATTTTACCAACTGAAGAGCAGATCTGTCAAAAGTGTAGTCCTGGCCCCTTTTGCCGGGAAGATTTGGCCTCGGGCCAATCGTCCAGGGGGCTTGAAAGTTTTGAGATGTCTCTGTCCATGACATGGGTATAGATTTCAGTAGTTTTTACGTCGGCATGCCCCATGAGCTCCTGGAGAACTCTTATGTTGGTGCCCCGTTCAAGCATATGGGTTGCAAAGCTGTGGCGCAGGGTATGGCAGGTCACACGCTTGTCTATTCCAGCATTCCTTGCGGCACGCTTTACCGCCTTTTGAAGCCCTGATTCAAGCACATGATGCCTCATTACCTTGCCCGATCTTGGATCCTTTGAAAGTTTTCTCGATGGGAATACATACTGCCAGCCGGTCTCCCTGGCGGCATTCCGGTATTTTCTGGCAAGGGCTTCAGGCAGGTAGACCTCGCCAAAACCCTGCTCAAGGTCACTGAGGTGAAGGGCCTTCACTTTCTCTATGTGTGAATGCAGCTCCTCCCTTATGCCCTTGGGCAAGATGGTAGACCTGTCCTTCCCGCCCTTTCCCATTATGACGTGTATACGATTCCTGGAAAAATCCACATCTTTTATCCTGAGCCTCACGCATTCCATGAGCCTGAGGCCTGCTCCATAGAGCAACTTTGCCATAAGGGCATGGGTGCCGAAAATGTACAAAAAGAGCCTCTTTGCCTCCCCCTGGCTGAGGACCGTAGGAAGCCGCGGCCTTCTCTTGGAACGCGTGGGAGCAATCCGGCCTTCAATAGGCTGGAGAAGCACGTCCCTGTATAAAAACACAAGCGCATTCAATGCCTGGCGCTGGGTTGATACCGAGACCCCGTTCTCTACGGCCAGGTGGGAAAGAAACCTCTCGACATGGTCACCATTCAGTTTCCTCGGATGGGTCTTTCCCCCGTAGAAACGGATGTAACGCAGTATCCATTTGCAATATGTCTGCTCGGTCCGGTAGGCATAGTGATAATACCGGAGGACTTCCTTGACCTGGTCCATGAGCTTCAGTTTTGGATTTGGGAGAAATTTCACTTGATTTTCCATAATTGTTGATATACTATCTCAATAAGTGGATTTTTTGAACATAAAAGTAATATATGGATTGATATTTCCATCCTTATCGGCCAGTTATCAAAATAACTGGAAAATATGTCCATCTATATGGGCCAATATGATGGACTTTTTCCATATATTAGGACTGTTAGCC
>JALTHV010000377.1 GCA_027004315.1 Deltaproteobacteria bacterium | reverse complement strand
TGGTTCAGTCTCGCAGAGGTCTACCTTGGTAAAGGCGGCACAGTTTATTACTATGGCTGGCTTGACATCCTTGAGAGCAGAGATACAGGATTGGGGATCTGTGATGTCCAGGTCCTGCCGTCCAAAGGGGATGCATTCGAACTGTCTTGAAAAGAGATGGACAATATCGGTCCCCAGCATGCCCCTTGCCCCTGTAATCACTATCCTTTGCTTCTGCTTCATGGGACTGCCCCAGGATTATCTTTCATACTGTGATTGTTAATAACTACGGTAAGCGCCTGAGATGTAACCGTCCACACCCCCTCCTATTGCAACCGTCCACGCCTCCGGCCAGCAGTAGCCTTTTGAAGGGTTTCAGTGCGGATTAATCGGCAGAGTGCCCTGATCTTGTGCATCAGGCGATGCTCCTGAAACCCTTCAAAATGCTACTGCTGGCCGAGGGAATGTGAAGGGTTACCCTGAGATGATATGCCTCCACCAGGCCTCGTGTGCCTTGTACCACTCTATAGTGTGGCTTATCCCTGAGGTGAAATCTGTCTTGGGCCTCCAACCAAGCTCCTCTCTGACCTTGCTGATGCCCATTGCGTAGCGTCTATCGTGGCCTGGTCTATCCTTAACAAAGGTAATCAGGGACTCTGGTCTGCCCAGGGCCTCAAGAATGGTCTTTACTACTGTGAGGTTTGTAAGCTCACACTCCCCTCCCAGGTTGTAGATCTCTCCTTCTCTTCCCTGCTCCAGTACAGTAAGTACCCCTTCACAGTGGTCCCTTACATATATCCAGTCCCTTATGTTTTCCCCATCACCATAGACAGGAAGTGGTTTTTCCTCCATGGCGTTTATCATCATGAGGGGCATCAACTTTTCCGGGAATTGGTAAGGGCCATAGTTGTTAGAACACCTTGTTATGACTACTGGCAGCCCATGTGTCTTCCAGGCTGCCCTTGCCAGAAAGTCAGATGAGGCCTTTGAAGCGGCATACGGGCTGTTGGGGAGAAGGGGGTCTGATTCTCTAAAGGGTGGATCAAAGGGATTCAGGCTGCCATATACCTCATCTGTAGATATATGGAGAAAACGCTTGAGCCTCTTTGAAGACCTGGCAGCATCCAGGAGTACCTGGGTCCCCAGGACATTAGTAGTTATGAAGGGAGTGGCATTGCTTATAGATCGATCTACATGGCTCTCCGCTGCAAAGTTCACTACGGCGTCGACCCTGGAGCAGATCTCTGTAACAAGGCCGGTATCCTCTATATGACCATGGATAAAGCTGTATCTGGAGTCACCATCTATATCTGCAAGGTTTTCAGTATTTCCGGCGTAGGTAAGGGCATCCAGGTTTATAATCTCATAGTCCCTGTTCTCCAACAGGTAGTGTATAAAATTGGAGCCTATAAACCCGCAACCACCAGTGATAAGTATCCTCTTCACATCCATTTTCCTGAGTAAACGATCACAAAAGCACTCTTGATCGGTTAATTTTGTAACTTCTCAGTAACTTCTCAATAAGTCCTGGCACTTCGATGTAACCGATCATATTCCCCCCGGTCAGCGGTAACTTTTTTCAGGGTTTCAGGAGCATCGCTTGATGCACAAGATCAGGGCACTCTGCCTATTAATCCGCACTGAAACCCTGAAAAAAGCTACCGCTGACCGGAGACGCGAACGGTTAGGCCAGAACTTATTTAGAAGTTACACTTCTCAATAAGTAGAGGCTTCTTTTTGGTAACTGATCACAGGGTGCTTCTTCTTTCAACATGCTCCCGCCCCTTGTTTTCTAAGGTTTTTGCAACATAGGACCCTCCCTGTTCTCCTCCGCTGCGCTCCGGAGTCAGGGTTTCCAATGCTGCAAAAACCAAGAAAACTACAGGGCTAACGCAAATCGTTTCCAAAAGAAGCACCCTGTGATCGGTTGCATCGAAGTTGCCAGGACTTATTGAGAAGTTACCTTTCCTGACA
>JALTHV010000376.1 GCA_027004315.1 Deltaproteobacteria bacterium | reverse complement strand
CTACTATTCTTTCATTATTGAGATCGTAGACTGTTGCCCTCCTGACATCGATTTTCTCTTTCAACCAGTCGAAATCAAGGACGATATCTACATTCGATCCTGGTATAATGTCCATTGCTGCGTATCCTCAGATGCTACTTTGCCCTGGAGTTTTTTGATGTAAGATGATTATACCGTAATACCCTAACCGATCACAGAGTGCTTCTTCTGGAAACGATTTGCCTTAGCCTTAGAAAACAAAGGGCGAGAGCATGTTGGAAGAAGAAGCACCCTGTGACCGGGTACATCATACCTATCAGTCTTTTGAAGATTACTCAAATTCTTTTACCTCAGGAGCAGTCTTTTTGGAAAAGGGATCAGACTCGGAAGGACTGTTTAGGGACTTACTCCTTTTTTTAAAAAATTCTATAAACGGGTTTGATAATGTCGCGTTCGTCTGGGTCTGCCCCTTCCTCTTTTTTTCTGCCTCTTCAAGGGCCTTCAATAAGGGATTATCTGTAGAGCGAGGTTTGGTAGTAGTAAATCTCTTCCTTACAGGAGGATATCTCTTTCCCAGTTCCTGTATTCTCTGTAGCGCTACCTTGTCTTCAGGTAGCCCTGCATTAAGCAGGACTAAATTATTATCCAGATCCACTATACCTCCCTTTGCATCCAACTCTACATCGACCTCTCCCACTGACTTGCCCTTTGGATGAGTCCTCAGGAGATATGTCTTGCCTATTTTTAGAGGCTCATAAGTCTGCCTACCAGGACCACTGCCTATAATCAGGTCTATGCCATCGATGGTGCTTGCGAGCACCCTATCTTCAGCCTCACCAAGGTTGGACAACAATACTACTATATCGGCCCTTCCTTTTAGATCCGGGAGCATGGCCTTGATGTCGGCTGATGGATTGAGCGCCTCTACACCCTCTGCCTTCATCTTCCGGCTCAGCCTTGGAGACGTGACGGCAATGACACCTACTTTTATGCCGTTGATTTCAAATACCTTGTATGGCTCAAATACAGGCTTGCCCCTGTAGCGCAAATTCGAAGACAGGAGTAGCAAGCCCGTCTTTTTCGCCTCTTTAAGAAGAAAGGATACAGAGCCAGAAAGATCCTGCCTGCCTACACAAAGGGCCATGTA
The DNA here is from genome assembly GCA_027004315.1 of Deltaproteobacteria bacterium. Classification (GTDB taxonomy): domain Bacteria; phylum Desulfobacterota; class Dissulfuribacteria; order Dissulfuribacterales; family UBA3076; genus JALTHG01. The sequence goes on along the minus strand of JALTHV010000376.1, from coordinate 828 downwards.
TCCCATAGTATGGTAGAAGTCCAACAACAGCTGGGCACTGGCAAGACCTTCCTGTGAAGGGGCTGCTTGATTTCTGAAAAGGGAATTACCGGCATCCAAGAGCAGAAAGTGCTTATTATCTTTTACATTGTCACGGATCCACCGGATCCGGCGGGCGATTCCCCCGACTTTCTTGCCCTTTCAGGTGGAACATGGGACCAGGTAACCCCAGGTATTCCCAGTATACAGTAAAGTAAATCCCCTGGCCTGTCCCCGTGAGCCAGCTATGACATAGCTGGCTGGGAAAAAGGATAATATAAAAAGGCTGAAGGTAATAAATGCCGTTATATTTCTGATTCTGATCATCTAAGTCCCCCTTATGCAATATCTATAATATCCTCAAATAGTTATGACAAGGGTAACCCTGAGAACTCAGGGCAGACACATGGGTCGTAACCGTTCACGTCTCCGGCCGGGGGGATGTGAACAGCTACCACGGGTCTGCCCCTGGGCTGATTATGATGCCATGGTAAATTCTGGACAGATGATTAAGGTATATATACTGGATAGCAGTTATGTGTTTCTGCTTTGCATCTTTGGTAAGATTAACCACTATATAATATGGGATAAAATATTTTGCCCAGGCTGGCAATCCTGCAAAAGTATACCGGTTGTCAAGGGACAATAGCTACAACGTAACTGTTCACATTCCTCCCGGCTACTGCTGGCCGGGGACGTGGACGGTTGCAACAGGAGGGGGTGTGAACGGTTACGCTATAACTAATATATCATTTTTATGTGGTCAATGATCGGCTATATTTTTATTATTTTTCTCTATATACTATATAC